>NZ_JBHUZW010000046.1:0-28351 GCF_042667215.1 Cellulomonas sp. NPDC057328
CAGGCCCCGCGCCGCGGGGCGGGCGGACCTGCGTCGGCAGCGGCCCTCCGCGTCGCGCGGACGAGCCTCAGCGACCCGGCAGGTGCGTGACGAGGATCGCGGTGCCCGGCAGCAGGGCACCGCGCACCGGCCCCCACCCGCCCCACACGCGGTCGTGCCCGTCCGGCCACTCCGGCTCGACGAGGCGGTCCAGCACGAACCCCGCCCCGACGACGTCGGCGACGTGGTCGCCGAGCGTGCGGTGGTACTCGGCGTACAGGACGCGGCCGTCGGCGGCCTGCTCGACGTAGGGCCGCCGGTCGAAGTAGGAGCGCGTGGCGGTGAGCCCGGCGGGGCCAGGGTCGTCCGGGAACGCCCAGCGCACCGGGTGCGTCACGGAGAACACCCAGCGACCGCCCGGCCGCAGCACGCGCGCGACCTCCGCGTGCACGCGGTGCGCGTCCGGCACGAACGGCAGCGCGCCGAACGCGGTGAACGCGACGTCGAACGTGGCGTCGGCGAACGGCAGGGCCCGGGCGTCCGCCTGCACGAGCGGGACGGGTACGCCGCTCGCCCGGTCGCCGGCGGCACCGGCGGCGAGCATCCCGTGCGACACGTCGGTCGCGACGGCGTGCGCGCCGGCGGCGGCGAGCCACCGCGTGCCCTGCGCGGCCCCGGCGCCGACCTCGAGCACGCGCGCCCCGGCGACGTCGCCGAGCAGGCGCGCCTCGGACTCGCGCAGCCCCTCCGGGCACCAGAGCAGGTCGGCCTCGCCGAGGAAGTCGCCGTGCTCGGCGAGGTAGTCTCCGGCGTTCGCGTCCCACCAGCGGCGGGCGGCCCGGCCGCCCTCCGCGTCCGGGACGTCCCGGAAACCGGCTTCGGCCAGCGTGTCGTCCGCGGATTCGTCGTGCACGCGTCCAGTCTGTCCGATGCGGAATCCGTACCAGTGCGTAACAACGGCGTGACAACGCACACCTAGCGTTCGCCGGGTCCCGCGAGGCGCGACGACCGTCGCGCCCGTCAGAGAGGTGGCAATCAGTGAAGACCAGGTGGCAGATGGTCGCCGGTGGCGTCGTGGTGGGGCTCGCCCTCACCGCCTGCGCCGCGAGCGACCGCGACTCCGGCGGCGGCGCCACGGACGGCGCGACCGGCGAGGGCCGCAGCACGTTCATCTTCGCGGCGTCGTCCGACCCCGCATCGCTGGACCCCGCCTTCGCGAACGACGGCGAGTCGTTCCGCGTCGCACGGCAGATCTTCGAGGGCCTCGTCGGCACCGAGCCCGGCACGGCCGACCCGGCCCCGCTGCTGGCCGAGTCGTGGGAGAGCAGCGAGGACGGGCTGACGTACACGTTCGACCTCAAGGAGGGCGTGACCTTCCACGACGGCACGCCGTTCGACGGCGAGGCGGTCTGCTTCAACTTCGAGCGGTGGAACAACTTCACCGGCGTCGCGCAGTCCGAGTCGCTCACGTACTACTGGCAGAAGGTCAACGGCGGCTTCGCGACGAGCGACGTGCCGGAGCTGAACGGCACGGGCAAGTACGAGTCGTGCGAGGCCCCCGACGCGACGACCGCGGTCGTCACGCTGAAGAGCCCGCTGCCCGAGCTCGTGGCCGCGCTGTCCCTGCCGTCGTTCTCGATGCAGTCGCCCACGGCGCTGGCGGAGTACGACGCCGACAACGTGACCGGCGAGGGCGACACGCCCACGCTGCCCGAGTACGCGACCGCGCACCCGACCGGCACCGGCCCCTACCGGTTCGAGTCGTGGAGCCCGGGCGAGGAGGTCGTGCTCACGGCGAACGAGGACTACTGGGGCGAGCAGGGCCAGGTGCGCCGCATCGTCTTCCCGGTGATCTCGGACGCCACGGCGCGCCGCCAGGCGCTGCAGGCCGGCGACATCGACGGCTACGACCTCGTGGGCCCGGCGGACGTCGTCGCGCTGGAGGAGGCCGGGTTCCAGATCGTCAACCGCGACCCCTTCAACGTGCTGTACCTCGGCATGAACCAGGCCAACCCCGAACTGGCCGACGTGCGCGTGCGCCAGGCGATCGCCCACGCGATCAACAAGGAGGCGCTCGTCGCGCAGACGCTGCCCGAGGGCACGGAGGTCGCGACGAACTTCGTGCCGCCGGCCGTGTCGGGCTGGAACGAGGACGTCGCGACGTACGACTACGACCCGGACCGCGCGAAGGCGCTCCTGGCCGAGGCGGGCAAGTCGGACCTGACGATCGACTTCAACTACCCGACCAACGTCTCGCGTCCGTACATGCCGACCCCGGAGCAGGTCTTCACGGCGATCGAGGCGGACCTCGAGGCCGTCGGCATCACGGTCAACCCGGTCCCGGCCCCGTGGAGCCCGGACTACCTCGACACGATCCAGGGCGGGTCCGAGCACGGCCTGCACCTGCTCGGCTGGACCGGCGACTACAACGACACGTACAACTTCATCGGCGTGTTCTTCGGCGGCAAGTCCAACGAGTGGGGCTTCGACAACCCGGAGCTGTTCCAGGCGATCGGCGACGCGCGCTACGTGGCGGACGTCGACGAGCAGCGGACGGCGTACGAGGAGGCCAACGCCGCGATCATGGAGTTCCTGCCGGGCGTCCCGCTGGCCCACCCCGTCCCGTCGCTGGCGTTCAAGGCCGACGTCCACGGCTACCCCGCCTCGCCCGTGCAGGACGAGGTCTACAACGTCGTCACCCTCGGCGACTGAGGAGCACCACGTACCGATGACCCGACTCGTCCTCCGACGGCTCGCCCTGCTCGTCCCGACACTCGTCGGGTTGTCGATCCTGCTGTTCCTGTGGGTGCGCGCCCTCCCGGGAGGGCCGGCGACGGCTCTCCTGGGGGAGCGCGCCACCCCGGAGGCGGTGGAGCGGATCAACGAGCTCTACGGCTTCGACCGACCCCTGCCCGAGCAGTACGTCACCTGGCTCGGCCAGCTGCTGCAGGGCAACTTCGGGGTCTCCACCCGGACCAACCGGCCCGTGCTCGAGGAGTTCCTCGCGCGCTTCCCGGCGACCATCGAGCTGTCCCTCGTGGCGCTGCTCGTCGCGGTCGGCGTGGGGATCCCGCTCGGCTACCTGGCCGCGCGGCACCAGGGCCGGACCGTCGACCACGCCGCGGTGGTCGTCTCGCTGCTCGGCGTGACGATCCCCGTGTTCTTCCTGGCGTTCCTGCTCAAGTGGCTGTTCGCGGTCCAGCTCGGGTGGTTCCCGTCCTCCGGACGGCAGGACCCCGCGATGATCGCGACGCACCCCACGGGGTTCTACGTGCTCGACGGGCTGATGACCCGTGAGTGGGACGCCGCGTGGGACGCCTTCCTGCACCTGCTGCTGCCGGCGGTCGCGCTCGGGTCGATCCCGCTCGCGATCATCGCGCGCATCACGCGCGCCTCCGTCATCGACGTGCAGCACGCCGACTACGTGCGCACCGCGCGCGCCAAGGGCCTCGCGCCCGGGCACCTGCGCCGCCGCGTGATCCTGCACAACGCGATGCTGCCGGTGTCCACCACGATCGGCCTGCAGGTCGGTCTGCTGCTGTCGGGGGCGGTGCTCACCGAGACGGTGTTCGCCTTCCCGGGCATCGGCAAGTTCCTGTCCGACGCGATCTTCGCCCTCGACTACGCCGTGCTGCAGGGCTTCATCCTGCTCATCGCCGTGGTCTACGCGCTGGTGAACCTCGCGGTGGACGTCTCGTACGGACTGATCGACCCGAGGATGAGGGCACGATGAGCGCACCCGAGGTGTACGAGGTCCCGCAGCCGGCGGTCGACGCCGGCGACGGGCTCGCGGAGGACCGCCGCGCCGGCGAGGCGCTCTGGCGCGTCGCGGCGCGCAGGCTCGTGCGCAACCCCGGGGCGATCGTGGGCGCCGTCATCGTCGTCGCGTTCGTGCTGGTTGCGCTGCTCGCGCCGCTGCTCGCCCCGTACGGCGCGGGCGAGCTGCCCGGGCGCGCGGACGTGCGCCCGACGTTCATCCCCGGCCCGTCGGCGGACCACCCGCTCGGGCTCGACCGGTACGGCGCCGACGTGCTGTCCCAGCTCATCTGGGGCGCGCGCGCGTCCCTGCTCATCGGCGTCCTGTCGACGCTGCTGGGCCTGGCCGGCGGCATGCTCGTCGGCCTCGTGGCGGGCGCGTTCGGCGGCTGGGTCGACTCGGTCGCGATGCGGTTCGTCGACCTGATGCTGGCCGTGCCGAGCCTGCTGCTCGCGGTGTCGATCGCGGCCGTCGCGGGCCAGACCCCGTCGTCCGTCGTCATCGCGATCGGCGTCGTGCAGGTGCCGGTCTTCGCGCGCCTGCTGCGCGGGTCGATGCTGGCCCAGCGCGGGTCCGACTACGTGCTCGCGGCCCGCTCGCTGGGGCTGTCCCGGCGCACGGTGACGATGAGCCACGTGCTGCCCAACAGCGTGTCGCCCGTCATCGTGCAGGCGACGCTGCTGCTCGCGACCGCGGTCATCGAGGCCGCCGCGCTGTCCTTCCTCGGCCTGGGCGGCGGGTCGCCGACCACCGCCGAGTGGGGGCGCATGCTCGTCGCCGCGCAGAACGAGCTCGAGATCGCCCCGCGCCTCGCGCTCCTGCCCGGCATCTGCATCTCGGTGACGGCCCTGGGCTTCACCCTGTTCGGCGAGGCGCTGCGCGAGGCCCTCGACCCGCGTTCGAGGAGGCGCTGACGTGACGAGCACGAGCACGACCCCCGGCGCCCCCGCGGGCGCACCCCTGCTGAGCATCCGCGACCTCGAGGTGACGTTCCGCACCGAGGCCGGCAGTGCCGTCGCCGTGCGCGGCGCGTCGTTCGACGTGCACGCCGGGCAGACCGTCGCGGTCGTCGGCGAGTCCGGGTCCGGCAAGTCGACGACGGCCGCGGCCGTCATCGGGCTGCTCGCCGGCAACGGCTCGGTGACCGGCGGGCAGATCCTGTTCGACGGGGAGGACCTGGCCACGCTCGGCGCGGACGCGATGCACCGGCTGCGCGGATCCCGCATCGGCATGGTCCCCCAGGACCCGATGTCGAACCTCAACCCCGTGCGGCGCGTGGGGCACCAGATCGACGAGACGCTCGTGGACAACGCGGTCGTCCCGGGCCGCGCCGTGCGCGCGCGCACGGTGGAGCTGCTCGAGGAGGCCGGGCTGCCGGACGCGCAGCGGCGCGCCCAGCAGTACCCGCACGAGTTCTCCGGCGGCATGCGGCAGCGGGCGCTGATCGCGATGGGCCTCGCGGCGCGCCCGCAGCTGCTCATCGCGGACGAGCCGACGTCGGCGCTCGACGTCACCGTGCAGCGCACGATCCTCGACGGGCTCACCGACCTGACCGACCGGCTCGGCGTCGCGGTGCTGCTCATCACGCACGACCTCGGGCTGGCCGCCGAGCGCGCCGACCGGATCGTCGTCATGTACCGCGGCGAGGTCGTCGAGGAGGGGCCTGCGCGGCAGCTGCTCACCGACCCGCAGCACGAGTACACGCGCCGGCTCATCGCGGCGGCGCCGTCGCTCGCGTCACGCCGCGCGGAGCTCGCGCGCGCGGGCACCGCGGTCGCGGTGAGCGAGGCGGACGACCTGCTCGCCACGCCCGCCGGCCACGGCGACGCGCCGGCCGACGAGCGCCCGATCGTCGAGGTCGAGCACGTCACGAAGGTCTTCCGGCTGCGCGGCAAGGGCCTGCTCGGCCGCTCGACCGACTTCACCGCGGTCGACGACGTCAGCTTCGTCATCCCGCGCGGCCGCACGGTCGCGGTGGTGGGGGAGTCGGGGTCGGGCAAGTCCACGGTCGCGAAGATGATGCTGGGCCTGCTGCCGCCCACGTCGGGGGCGATCCGGTTCGACGGCGTCGACGTGACCGGCAAGGACCGCGCCGCCGAGGTGGCGTTCCGCCGGCGCGTGCAGCCGATCTTCCAGGACCCGTACGCGTCGCTCGACCCGCTGTTCACGATCTACCGGACGATCGAGGAGCCGCTGCGCGCGCACGGCATCGGGGACGGCGCGTCGCGGCGCGCCCGCGTGCGCGAGCTCATGGAGCAGGTCGCCCTGCCGGCCGACCTGCTGCGCCGCTACCCGGCGGAGCTCTCCGGCGGGCAGCGGCAGCGCGTCGCGATCGCGCGGGCTCTCGCGCTGGAGCCCGAGCTCGTGGTGTGCGACGAGGCCGTGTCGGCGCTCGACGTCATCGTGCAGTCGCAGATCCTGCGGCTCCTCGTCGAGCTGCAGGAGCGGCTCGGGCTGTCGTACCTGTTCATCAGCCACGACCTCGCGGTGGTGCGGCAGATCGCGGACGAGGTGTGCGTGATGCAGTCCGGCCGGCTCGTGGAGCAGGGCACCGTCGAGGAGGTCTTCGAGGCGCCGCGGACCGGGTACACGCGCACGCTCCTCGACGCGATCCCGGGGCGCGACCTGGACCTGGGCCGGACCGCCTGACCCGTCCCCGGTCGCGCCGCGCCCGTCCGCGCCGGACGGCGTGCACGCGGCGCGACCGGGACCGAAGGCGCACGTCGGGGCGTCGCGCGCTCGCTAGTCTGACCGCGGCGCGGCGACGTGGCGCGCCGCCCCACCCCCTGACGAGGAGCTCAACAGCGTGCGAGTCGGTCTGCTCACCGGCGGCGGAGACGTGCCCGGTCTCAACGCCGCCATCCGTGCCGTCGTGAAGCGCGGGGAGGGCGAGCACGGGCACTCGATCATCGGGTTCCGCAACGGATGGAAGGGCGTCGTCGACGGCGACGTCATGCCGCTGACGCGCCAGCACATCCGCAACGTGCTGCCCGTCGGCGGCACGCTGCTCGGCACGGCCCGCTACCACCCGCACGCCGCGGACGGCGGCCTCGACGCGGCGCTCGCGACCCTCGAGGCGGAGCGCATCGAGGCGCTCATCTGCATCGGCGGCGACGGCACGCTGCACGCGGCCAGCAAGATCGCCGAGGCGGGCGTGAAGATCGTCGGCATCCCGAAGACGATCGACAACGACGTGTGGGGGACCGACGCGTCCATCGGGTTCGACACCGCGGTGAGCATCGCCACCGAGGCGATCGACCGCGTGCACACGACCGCGGAGTCGCACAACCGCGTGATGATCGTCGAGGTCATGGGCCGGCACGCCGGCTGGATCGCCGTGACGTCGGGCATCGCCGGCGGGGCCGAGCTCGTGCTGGCGCCCGAGGAGCCGTTCGACATCGACCGCGTCGAGCGGTTCCTCAAGCACCGCCACCGGGCCCACGCGAGCTTCTCGATCCTCGTCGTCGCGGAGGGCGCGGTGCCCGCGGAGGGCACGTCGATGCACTACGAGACGCAGGTCGGGCAGTTCGGCGAGATCGTGGCCGGCGCCATCGGCGAGCGCCTCAAGGGCGAGCTCGAGCGGCGCACGGGCTTCGACACGCGCGTCACCGTGCTCGGCCACACGCAGCGCGGCGGCACGCCGACGGCCGCCGACCGGATCCTCGCGTCGCGGTTCGGCGTCGCGGCCATCGACGCGATCGACTCCGGCACGACGGACGTGATGACGGCGGTGCGCGGCGAGCGCGTCGAGCTCGTGCCGATCGCCGAGATCGCCGGCCGGGTCAAGCGCGTGCCGCAGGACCTGCTGCAGGTCGCCCGCGCGCTCGCCTGACGGCGACCGGCGTCTTTGCCTGCACCCACGTCCACCGATAGGGTGGACGGCGGTGCCGCGCGCCTTCGCCCAGGTCCCGGGGAGTTCCTCCCGGGAACAGCCGGGCGGGGGACGTGGTTGACCGTCTCGACACCGCACGCACGCGCGCGGTGCCACCCCTCCCATGCCCGTACTACTTCCTGTCCGCAACGGAGCCCACCACTACATGAGCATCTCCACCCCCGCGAAGCCCGCCACGCCGCAGGTCGCGGTGAACGACATCGGTTCGGCCGAGGACTTCCTGGCTGCGATCGACGCCACCATCAAGTACTTCAACGACGGTGACATCGTCGAGGGCACGATCGTCAAGGTCGACCGCGACGAGGTCCTCCTCGACATCGGCTACAAGACCGAGGGCGTCATCCCGTCCCGGGAGCTGTCGATCAAGCACGACGTCGACCCGGGCGAGGTCGTCCAGGTCGGCGACCAGGTCGAGGCCCTTGTCCTCCAGAAGGAGGACAAGGAGGGCCGGCTGATCCTGTCCAAGAAGCGGGCGCAGTACGAGCGCGCGTGGGGCACGATCGAGAAGATCAAGGAGGAGGACGGCGTCGTCACCGGCACCGTCATCGAGGTCGTCAAGGGCGGCCTCATCCTCGACATCGGTCTGCGCGGCTTCCTGCCCGCCTCGCTCGTCGAGATGCGCCGTGTCCGCGACCTCCAGCCGTACGTCGGCAAGGAGATCGAGGCCAAGATCATCGAGCTCGACAAGAACCGCAACAACGTCGTGCTGTCGCGCCGTGCGTGGCTCGAGCAGACGCAGTCCGAGGTCCGCTCCACCTTCCTGCAGACGCTGCAGAAGGGCCAGGTGCGCCCCGGTGTCGTCTCGTCGATCGTCAACTTCGGTGCGTTCGTCGACCTGGGCGGCGTGGACGGCCTCGTGCACGTCTCCGAGCTGTCCTGGAAGCACATCGACCACCCCTCCGAGGTCGTCGAGGTCGGCCAGGAGGTCACGGTCGAGGTGCTCGAGGTCGACTTCGACCGTGAGCGCGTCTCCCTGTCGCTGAAGGCGACGCAGGAGGACCCGTGGCAGGCGTTCGCCCGGACGCACGCCATCGGCCAGGTCGTGCCCGGCAAGGTCACCAAGCTCGTCCCGTTCGGTGCGTTCGTGCGCGTCGAGGACGGCATCGAGGGCCTCGTGCACATCTCCGAGCTCGCCGTGCGTCACGTCGAGATCCCGGAGCAGGTCGTGCAGGTCGGCGACGACGTCTTCGTCAAGGTCATCGACATCGACCTCGAGCGTCGCCGCATCTCGCTGTCGCTGAAGCAGGCGAACGAGGGCTTCGACCCCGAGTCGGACGACTTCGACCCCGCGCTGTACGGCATGGCGGCCGAGTACGACGAGCAGGGCAACTACAAGTACCCCGAGGGCTTCGACCCGACCACGAACGAGTGGCTCGAGGGCTTCGAGGCGCAGCGCGAGGCGTGGGAGGCCCAGTACGCGGCCGCGCACGAGCGCTGGGAGGCCCACCGCAAGCAGGTCTCCGAGGCGAACCGTGCGGACGCCGAGGCGACGACCGAGGGTGCGACGAGCGCGTCCTCCTCGTCGTCCTCGTCGGCCGGCCCGGTGCCGTCGACGTACTCGTCGTCGACCGAGGAGGCCACCGGCACCCTCGCGTCGGACGAGGCGCTCGCCGCGCTCCGCGAGAAGCTCACGGGCAACTGACGCACGCGGGCTCCCGCCCGCGGCATCACACGACGGCCGGTCACCCCTCGGGGTGGCCGGCCGTCGGCGTCCCGGGCTTCGCGCGACGGGCCGCGAGGGTGGGCGCGCGCCGGGGGTCGGACCGGACGGCGGTCGCGTCCGGGCGCGCCGGGCACCACGATGGTGACGTGCAGCGCATCGGTCTGACGGGTGGCATCGCGGCGGGCAAGTCGGTGGCGTCGCGGCGGCTCGCCGCGTGCGGCGCGGTCGTCGTCGACCACGACGTGCTCGCGCGGGAGGCGGTCGCGCCCGGGTCCGCCGGGCTCGCGGCGGTCGTCGCCGAGTTCGGGCCGGGCGTGCTCGACGCCGCCGGCGCCCTGGACCGGCCGGCGCTCGCGCGGGTGGTGTTCGCCGACCCCGCGGCGCGCGCCCGCCTCGACGCCGTCGTGCACCCCGTCGTGCGCCGGCTCGCCGCCGAGCGGGAGGCGGCGGCCGCGGTGGCCGACCCCGGTGCCGTCGTGGTGCACGACATCCCGCTGCTCGTGGAGACCGGGCAGGCCGGCCGGTTCCAGCTCGTGGTCGTGGTGCACGCGCCGGCCGTGCTCCGCGTCGAGCGGCTCGTGCGGCTGCGGGGGATGCCGCGGCCGGACGCCGAGGCGCGGGTGGCCGCGCAGGCCCGGGACGAGGAGCGGCTGGCCGTGGCCGACGTCGTCCTCGACGGGGCGGGCGGCGACGCGGACCTCGAGCGCCAGGTGGACGACCTCTGGGCGCGCCTCGTCGCGGAGCGCGACGCCGAGCGCGCGGGGGAGCGGCCCTGAGCCGTGCGACGCGGGTCCGGGCGGCCGTGGCCGCGCGGCCGGGCCGATGCCTCCACCGCGTGCGGGGCCGGGACCGGCGTCCGTCACCCGCCCGGGTGTGCCGCCGGGCGCCGCGGTGGGCCGAGCGGGTGAAGGGCGGCCCGTCGCACGCGTGCACACGCTCCCACGCGTCGATGAGGGTCACGGCGCAGAGCAGCGCCCCCCGCGCGCACGTGGACGGTGCGCGAGGAGGTGAAGATCCCCGGGAGGGACCATGGCGCTCCAGGCGATCGGGACGCACGGGTGGGAGGCGCGCCCGGTGCAGTCGAAGGCGTCGGTGTCGTTGGCGACGGGCGTGCTGACGGCGACGCAGGTGCTGGACCTCGCGGCGCAGGCCGCCGCGGCGGTCGAGGACGCGCAGGGGTGGGTGCGCCCGCTCGAGCGGGACGCCAACCGGCTGCGGCTCGTCGTGCGCGACCTGACGCGGGACGACAACGAGGCGGTCCTGCACTTCGACGTCGAGGTGGACCGCGCCGTCGGGCGGGTGACCGCCCGCACGGTGATCCAGAGCTTCGTGCTCAAGCAGTCGGCCGTCTCGGCGCTCGTGCCCGTGACGAAGCGGAAGATCGCCGGCTTCACGGCGTACCGCTCGTTCATGCAGCGGTACGCCGCGATGATCGGCGACGCGGACCCCGGCGCGCACGTGTCGTACAGCGGGGACTGACGCGCGCGGTGCGGGACGGCCCGTACGCCCTCGGCGGACGCCGGGGCGGACGGGCCGCCCGTGTCGGTGGTCGGTCGTACCGTGGACGCCATGCGCCCCGTGACCGACCTGCAGCGGACCGTCGCGCCGTTCGAGGTGGTGTCGGAGTACACCCCGAGCGGCGACCAGCCCACCGCCATCGCCCAGCTCGCCGAGCGCGTGCAGGCCGGCGAGAAGGACGTCGTCCTGCTCGGCGCGACCGGCACGGGCAAGTCGGCGACCACCGCGTGGCTCATCGAGAAGCTGCAGCGGCCGACGCTCGTGATGGCGCCCAACAAGACCCTGGCGGCACAGCTCGCGACGGAGTTCCGCGAGCTGCTGCCCAACAACGCGGTCGAGTACTTCGTGTCGTACTACGACTACTACCAGCCCGAGGCGTACATCGCGCAGACGGACACGTACATCGAGAAGGACTCCTCGATCAACGAGGAGGTCGAGCGCCTGCGGCACTCCGCGACGAGCTCCCTGCTCACGCGGCGCGACGTGGTCGTGGTCGCGTCCGTGTCCTGCATCTACGGGCTCGGCACGCCGCAGGAGTACGTCGACCGGATGGTCACGCTCAACGTCGGCGACGTCGTGGACCGCGACCTGCTGCTGCGGCAGTTCGTCACGATGCAGTACTCCCGCAACGACATGGCGTTCACGCGCGGCACGTTCCGGGTGCGCGGCGACACGGTCGAGATCATCCCCGTGTACGAGGAGCTCGCGATCCGGATCGAGTTCTTCGGCGACGAGATCGAGGCGATCGCGACGCTGCACCCGCTGACCGGCGACGTCGTGCGTGTCGAGCAGCAGGTGCACGTCTTCCCGGCGACGCACTACGTGGCCGGTCCGGAGCGCATGGAGCGCGCGATCGGCGGCATCGAGGCGGAGCTCGAGCAGCGCCTGGCGGAGCTCGAGCGGCAGAACAAGCTGCTCGAGGCGCAGCGCCTGCAGATGAGGACGACGTACGACATCGAGATGATGCGGCAGGTCGGCTCGTGCTCCGGCATCGAGAACTACTCCCGGCACATCGACGGGCGCGCGCCGGGCTCGGCGCCGAACACGCTGCTCGACTACTTCCCCGAGGACTTCCTGCTCGTCATCGACGAGTCGCACGTGACGGTGCCGCAGATCGGCGCCATGTTCGAGGGCGACATGTCCCGCAAGCGCGCGCTCGTGGACCACGGCTTCCGCCTGCCGAGCGCGACGGACAACCGCCCGCTGCGCTGGGAGGAGTTCGTCGAGCGGATCGGGCAGACGGTGTACCTGTCGGCCACGCCCGGCAGCTACGAGCTGTCCATGTCCGACGGCGTCGTCGAGCAGATCATCCGGCCGACCGGTCTCGTCGACCCCGAGGTCGTCGTGAAGCCGACGCAGGGGCAGATCGACGACCTCCTCGGCGAGATCCGCGACCGGGTCGACCGCGACGAGCGCGTCCTCGTGACGACCCTGACCAAGAAGATGGCCGAGGACCTCACGGACTACCTGCTCGAGAAGGACGTCCGGGTCCGGTACCTGCACTCGGAGGTCGACACGCTGCGCCGTGTGGAGCTGCTGCGCGAGCTGCGGATGGGCCAGTACGACGTGCTCGTCGGCATCAACCTGCTGCGCGAGGGTCTCGACCTGCCCGAGGTGTCGCTCGTCGCGATCCTCGACGCCGACAAGGAGGGGTTCCTGCGCTCGGGGACCTCTCTCATCCAGACCATCGGCCGTGCCGCCCGCAACGTCTCGGGGCAGGTGCACATGTACGCCGACCGGATCACGCCGGCCATGGCCAGCGCGATCGACGAGACGAACCGCCGGCGCGAGCGGCAGGTCGCGTACAACCGCGAGCACGGGATCGACCCGCAGCCGCTGCGCAAGCGGATCAACGACATCACCGACCTGCTCGCCCGTGAGGACGCGGACACGGCCGAGCTCCTCGGCGGCGCGGGCCGCCAGTCGAGCCGCGGCAAGGCACCGGTGCCGGGCCTCGGCTCGCGCGGCGCCCCGACGGACGAGCGCACGCGGCTCGTCGGTGCGGCCGCCGGCGAGCTCGCGGACCTCATCCAGCAGCTCACGGACCAGATGCACGCGGCGGCGGCGGAGCTGCAGTTCGAGCTCGCGGCGCGGCTCCGCGACGAGATCTCGGGGCTCAAGAAGGAGCTCCGGCAGATGCACGCCGCCACCGCCTGACCGCGACCGGGAGGACCGATGGACCGCAGGTTGCAGCTCACGTTCGACGCGCACGACCCCCGGGCGCTCGGGAGCTTCTGGGCCCACGTCCTCGGGTACGTCGAGGAGGCGCCGCCCGCCGGCTTCGACGACTGGGAGTCCGCGCTGCGCGCCTGGGGCATGCCGGAGGAGCGCTGGAACGACGGGTACGCGATCGTGGACCCCGCCGGCGAGGGACCGCGGATCTTCCTGCAGCGCGTGCCGGAGGGGAAGACGGCGAAGAACCGGATGCACCTCGACGTCGGGCTGCCCGGCGGCGGCCCGCGCGGTGCCGAGCCCGACCGCGACGCCGTGCGCGCGCGTGCCCGCGCGCTGGCGGACCTCGGCGGCCGCGTGGTGCAGGAGTTCGACGAGCCGGGGTCCGGCTTCTGGGTCGTCATGCTCGACCCGGAGGGCAACGAGTTCTGCCTCGTCTGAGGCCGCTCCGGGGCGGTGTCCCCGACCGGCACCTATGATGGTCGGCGGAGGGGAGTACTCCCCACGACGTCATCGTCATCACGGTCGCCAGCGTTGCCGGCCCGGTGCGTCGGCTGCGTCGCACGTCCTCGGGCCCGATCGGTCCCGCGCGTGCGCCGGCGGAAGAGACCTCCGGTCATCCGTCGTCCCGATCGAGAGGTCTGTCCTGTGGACGTTCCCGGCTGGGTGTGGGCCATCACGGTCGGCGCCATCCTGCTCATGCTCGCCGTCGACTACGTCGGTCACGTGCGGTCCCCGCACGAGCCGACGCTGCGCGAGTCGGCGTGGTGGTCCGCCGGCTATGTCGGCATCGCCCTGCTCTTCGGCGTCGTCGTGTGGGCCGCCGCCGGCAGCACGTACGGCGGCGAGTACTTCGCCGGATACATCACGGAGAAGAGCCTGTCGATCGACAACCTCTTCGTGTTCGTGCTGATCATGGCGAGCTTCCGCGTGCCGCGGCTGTACCAGCAGAAGGTGCTGCTCATCGGCATCACGATCGCGCTCGTGCTGCGCACCATCTTCATCTTCGTCGGCGCCGCCTTCATCGAGCGGTTCAGCGCGATCTTCTACCTCTTCGGCGCGTTCCTGCTGTACACGGCGTGGGCGCAGATCCGCTCCGGCAGGGAGGACGAGGGCGAGTACGAGGAGAACGCCGTCCTGCGCCTGACGCGGCGGGTGTTCCGCACGACCGACGACTACGTCGAGGACAAGATGGTCGTCCGGCGCGACGGGCAGCGGCTCATCACGCCGATGCTCATCGTCATGGTCGCGATCGGCACGGCCGACATCATCTTCGCCGTCGACTCGATCCCGGCGATCTTCGGCCTGACGCAGGAGACGTACCTCGTCTTCGCGGCGAACGCGTTCTCCCTGCTCGGTCTGCGCCAGCTGTTCTTCCTCATCGACGGGCTGCTCGACAAGCTCGTCTACCTGTCGTACGGCCTCGGTGCCATCCTCGGGTTCATCGGCGTCAAGCTGGTGATCCACGCGCTGCACACCAACGAGCTGCCGTTCATCAACGGCGGCGAGCACGTCACGGCCGTCCCGGAGATCTCGACGCCCGTGTCCCTCGGCTTCATCCTCCTCACGCTCCTCGTGACGACGGTCCTCTCCCTGCGCCGGACGCGGCTCGACGCCACGGCGAGCGCGCTGGAGCACGCGTCGACGCAGGAGGCACGTCTCGGCGCCCACCTCGACGCGCCGGTCGACGGCCCGGCGGACCCGCACGTCGACGCGCCCGCCGAGCGGCAGGAGCCGCGCGCGTGACGCACGAGCTGCCGGTGGTGTTCGAGGTCGCGTCGCTCGTCGCCGTCGTCGGCATCCTGCTGGTCGACCTCGCGATCGTCCGGCGCCGGCCGCACGTGCCGTCGACGCGGGAGAGCGTGACGTGGGTGGCGGTCTACGTCGGCCTCGCGCTGGCGTTCGCGGGCCTGCTCGCCTTCGTCGGCGGCTCCGCCCCGGCCGGGGAGTTCGTGGCGGGCTGGCTCACCGAGTACAGCCTGTCGGTCGACAACCTCTTCGTCTTCCTGCTGATCATGTCGAGCTTCGCCGTGCCGCGGGAGCAGCAGCAGCGCGTGCTCATGGTCGGCATCGTCGTGGCGCTCGTCCTGCGGGCCGCGTTCATCCTGGCCGGTGCGGCGATCATCGAGCGGAACACGTGGGTCTTCTACCTGTTCGGCGCGTTCCTCGTGTACACGGCCGTCAAGCTGCTGCGGGAGGGCGGCGCTGGTGACGAGGAGTACGAGGAGAACGCGCTGGTCCGGGGCGTGCGCCGCGTGCTGCCCATGTCGCCGACGTACGACGGCGGCAACGTGCGCACGGTGCACCAGGGGCGCCGCGTCTTCACGCCGCTGCTCGTCGTGTTCCTCGCGATCGGCACGACGGACCTGCTCTTCGCGTTCGACTCGATCCCCGCGATCTTCGGTCTCACGCACGACCCGTTCATCGTGTTCACGGCGAACGTGTTCGCCCTCATGGGCCTGCGCCAGCTGTACTTCCTGCTCGGCGGGCTGCTCGACCGTCTCGTCTACCTCCCGTACGGGCTGGCGGCGATCCTCGCGTTCATCGGGGGCAAGCTCGTGCTCGAGGCGCTGGCGACCAACTCGGTGCCGTTCCTCAACGGCGGGCGGCCCGTCACCTGGGCCCCCGAGGTGCCGACGTGGCTCTCGCTCGTCGTCATCGCGGCGGCCCTGCTGACGGCCACGGCGGCGAGCCTGCTCGCGTCGCGACGTACCGGTCCACGTGCCGTGGAGCCGGCCGACGAGGTGTGAGACCGGTGGGGCGCCCGCGGGGGTGCCCCACCGTCCGCCGGCCGCCCGCGGTCAGGCGTCGGCCGCCCAGGGGCCGAGCACGAGCTGCCACGTGCGGACCTCGGTCGCGGCGACGAGCCCCTCGCGCGCGAACGGGTCCTGCGCCAGCAGGTCGCGCAGCGCCCCGTCGTCACCGGCGCGCAGGACGAGCAGCGCACCCGGCGTCGCGTCGTCCGCGAACGGGCCGGACCCGAGCAGCGTCCCGGCCTCCGCGAGGCCGGCCAGCCACGCGCGGTGCTCGGGCCGCACGGCGTCGCGGACGTCGGCGCGGTCGTCGTAGGTGTAGCGGACGGCGAAGGTCGTCATGGGCGTCATCCTGCCGCAGGTGAGGCGCACCACGACCGGCCGACCGGCGCCGGCTGCGTCGGGGCCCGGTGGCAGAGTGGGCGCATGACCTCGACGACGGGCGGTGGCCGATGACCCGGTCCCTGCGCACCCTGCTGACCGACGACCTCCTGGCGCGGGTGCACGCCCGCGCCGACGCGCACGACCGGGACAACACGTTCCCGCACGAGGACCTCGCCGACCTCGTGGCCGCGGGCTACCTGACCGCCTTCGTGCCCGAGCGGCTCGGCGGTGCCGGTCTCACGCTGGAGGAGGTCGCGCGCGAGCAGGTCCGGCTCGCCGCCGCGGCGCCGGCGACGGCCCTCGCGGTCAACATGCACCTCGTCGTCACGGGTCTCGCGGCCCTCCTCGCCGCGCGGGGCGACGACTCGGTCGAGTTCGTCCTGCGGGACGCCGCCGCGGGCGAGGTCTTCGCGTTCGGCAACTCCGAGGCCGGCAACGACCTCGTGATGTTCGCGTCCCGCACGCGGGCCGAGCCGTCTGGGGACGGCGGCTACCGCTACTCCGGCACGAAGATCTTCACGTCGCTGTCCCCGGTGTGGACGCGGCTCGCCACGTTCGGCCTCGACGACTCCGACCCGGACGACCCGCGGCTCGTGCACGGCGTCGTGTCCCGCGCCGACGGCGGCGTCACGACGAAGGACGACTGGGACACGCTCGGCATGCGGGCGACGCAGTCGGCGACGACGGTGCTCGAGGGTGCGTACGCCCCGGCGGACCGCGTGTACCGGCGGCTGCCGGTGGGCCCGAGCGCCGACCCGTTCATGTTCGCGCTCTTCGCCGTCTTCGAGGTGCTGCTCGCGGCCGTGTACACCGGCGTCGGCCGGCGTGCGCTCGAGCTGGGCGTCGCGCACGCACGGCGCCGCACGTCGATGAAGCACGGCGGCCGCAGCTACGCGCAGGACCCCGACATCCGGTGGAAGGTGGCCGACGCGGCGCTCGCGCAGGACGGCGCCGAGCTCCAGGTCTTCGCCCTCGCGCGGGACGTGGACGAGCAGGCCGACCACGGCAGCCGCTGGTTCGCGCAGCTCGTCGGCGTCAAGGTGCGCGCCACGGAGACCGCGCGCGACGTGGTCGACCTCGCGCTGCGGGTGTCGGGCGGCGGCGCGTACTTCACGGGGAGCGAGCTGGCGCGGCTCTACCGCGACGTGCTCGCCGGCATGTACCACCCGTCGGACGACGAGTCGGCGCACGCGACGGTGGCCGCGTCGGTCCTCGGGCCGCCGGAGGACTGAGCCGCGGGGCGCCGCGGGTGTCTCACCAGCCCCGCGCCCGCCACTCGGCGAGGTGCGGGCGCTCGGCGCCCAGCGTGGTGTCGGCGCCGTGCCCCGGGTACACCCAGGTGTCGTCGCCGAAGCGGTCGAAGACGCGCTCGACGACGTCGGCGTACAGCCGCGCGAACCGCTCGGCGTCGCCGCCCGTCGCGCCGAGGCCGCCCGGGAACAGGCTGTCGCCGGTGAAGAGGTGGACCCGGTGCGGCACGGCGTCCGGCGCCGTGGCCCGTTCGGGCTCGCGCAGCGCCAGCGCGACCGAGCCGGGCGTGTGCCCGCGCAGCGCGACGACCTCGAGCACGAGGTGCCCGACCGTCAGCGTGTCGCCGTGCACGAGCCGCCGGGGGACCGGTCGGTCGAGGGCGGCCGCGATCGCGTCCGCGTCGTCCGCGCCCGCCGCGAGCGTCGCGCCGGTCACGGCCTCGACCGACGCCAGGGCGCTGAGGTGGTCGGCGTGCCGGTGCGTCGTCACCACGACGTCGAGACGGGCCGAGCCCGAGCCCTCGCGCACGAGCGCGAGCAGCCGGTCCGGGTCGGCGGCGGCGTCGACGAGCAGCTGGGCGCCCGAGCGGCGGCACGTGACCAGGTAGGCGTTGTTGCCGCCGGGGCCTACGGCCGCCTTGCGGATCTCCGCGTCCTCGAGGACGCGGACGTCGCTGGGCCCACCCGCCCGCACGTCACCGGTGTACGTCATCTGCGTCCTCCCGACCGGCCGCGCTCGTCGCCCGGCGGCAGGTCCCGGGCGGGGTCGTGTGGCCCCATCCTTCCCGCGACCGCACCGCGCCGCCCGGCGAGCGGAGGCGTCCGCAGGCGGACGGGACCGGCGCGCCCGGCCCGTCCGCCACGTCGCGGGAGGGAGTGTTCCCGTCGCCGGCGTGACGTCGAACACGTGTGCGATTGTCGGTGGTCGCACGTAGAGTGGTCCGCTGTGAACGATCGCCTGGTGGTCCGCGGTGCGCGGGAGCACAACCTGCGGAACGTCGACCTCGACCTGCCCCGTGACGCCCTCATCGCGTTCACGGGCCTGTCGGGTTCCGGCAAGTCGTCCCTCGCCTTCGACACGATCTTCGCCGAGGGGCAGCGCCGGTACGTCGAGTCGTTGTCCGCGTACGCGCGCCAGTTCCTCGGCCAGATGGACAAGCCCGACGTCGACTTCATCGAGGGGCTCTCGCCCGCGGTGTCGATCGACCAGAAGTCGACCAACCGGAACCCGCGGTCGACCGTCGGCACCATCACCGAGGTCTACGACTACCTGCGCCTACTCTTCGCGCGCGCGGGCACGCAGCACTGCCCCGTCTGCGGGGAGCGCGTGACGGCGCAGACGCCGCAGCAGATCGTCGACCGGCTGCTCGAGCTCCCCGAGGGCACGCGCTACCAGGTGCTCGCGCCGGTGGTCCGCGGGCGCAAGGGCGAGTACTCCGAGCTGTTCCGCGAGCTGCAGGGCAAGGGCTTCTCGCGCGCACGGGTCGACGGCGAGGTGGTCCAGCTCGCGACGCCGCCGACGCTGGAGAAGAAGCTCAAGCACGACATCGAGGTGGTCGTCGACCGGCTCGTGTCGCGGGAGGGCGTCCAGCGCCGGCTCACCGACTCGGTCGAGACCGCGCTGCAGCTCGCGGGCGGTCTGCTCGTCGTCGAGCTGGTCGACGCCGACGCGGACGACCCCGAGCGCGAGCGCCGGTTCTCCGAGAACCGCGCCTGCCCCAACGACCACGTCCTGACGCTCGACGAGATCGAGCCGCGCACGTTCTCCTTCAACGCGCCCTACGGCGCGTGCCCGGAGTGCACCGGCATCGGCTCGCGGCTCGAGGTGGACCCGGACCTCGTCATCCCCGACGACGAGCTGTCGCTCGCGCAGGGTGCGGTGGCACCGTGGTCGCAGGTGTCGTCGGAGTACTTCACGCGCGTGCTCACCGCGCTCGCGCAGGACATGGGCTTCTCGATGGACACGCCCTGGCGTGCCCTGCCCAAGCGCGCGAAGGACGCGGTGCTGCACGGCGAGAACCACGAGGTGAAGGTCCGCTACCGCAACCGCTGGGGCCGCGAGCGGACGTACTCCACCGGCTTCGAGGGCGTCCTGACGTTCCTCGAGCGCCGCCACTCCGAGACCGAGTCCGAGTGGAGCAAGGAGAAGTACGAGGCCTACATGCGCGAGGTCCCGTGCCCGGTGTGCAAGGGCGCGCGGCTCAAGCCCGAGGTGCTCGCGGTGAAGGTCGGCGGCCGCTCGATCGCCGAGGTGTGCGACCTGCCGATCAACGAGGCGCGGGTGTTCCTCGACCAGCTGGAGCTGGGCGAGCGCGAGCGCGCCATCGCGGCGCAGGTGCTCAAGGAGATCCAGGCGCGGCTCGGGTTCCTCCTCGACGTCGGGCTGGACTACCTCTCGCTCATGCGCCCCGCCGGCACCCTGTCCGGCGGCGAGGCGCAGCGCATCCGGCTCGCGACGCAGATCGGCTCGGGTCTCGTCGGGGTGCTCTACGTCCTCGACGAGCCGTCGATCGGGCTGCACCAGCGGGACAACCGGCGCCTGATCGACACGCTGACGCGCCTGCGCGACCTCGGCAACACCCTCATCGTCGTCGAGCACGACGAGGACACGATCCGCACCGCCGACTGGATCGTCGACATCGGCCCGGGCGCCGGCGAGCACGGCGGGCACGTCGTCCACTCCGGCGACCTGAAGGGGCTCCTCGCGTCGCGCGAGTCGATGACGGGCGCCTACCTGTCGGGCCGGCGCTCGATCGGGACGCCCGCGACGCGGCGGCCGGTCGACCCGTCCCGGAAGGTCACGGTCGTCGGCGCCCGCGAGCACAACCTGCGCGGCATCGACGTGTCGTTCCCGCTGGGCACGCTCACGGCCGTGACCGGCGTGTCGGGCTCGGGCAAGTCGACGCTCGTGAACTCGATCCTCTACACGGTCATGGCGAACGAGCTGAACGGTGCCCGTCAGGTCGCGGGCCGGCACCGCCGCGTGACCGGGCTCGAGCACCTCGACAAGGTCGTGCACGTCGACCAGGGGCCCATCGGACGCACGCCGCGGTCGAACCCCGCGACCTACACCGGCGTGTGGGACCACGTCCGCCGCCTGTTCGCGGAGACGTCCGAGGCGAAGGTGCGCGGCTACACCCCCGGACGCTTCTCCTTCAACGTCAAGGGCGGGCGCTGCGAGGCCTGCTCGGGCGACGGCACGCTGAAGATCGAGATGAACTTCCTTCCGGACGTGTACGTCCCGTGCGAGGTGTGCCACGGCGCCCGGTACAACCGCGAGACGCTCGAGGTCCACTTCAAGGGCAAGACGGTCGCGGACGTCCTCGACATGCCCATCGCCGAGGCGGCCGAGTTCTTCGCCGCCGTGCCGGCGATCGCGCGCCACCTGCGCACGCTCGTCGACGTCGGGCTGGGGTACGTGCGCCTCGGTCAGCCGGCGCCGACGCTGTCGGGCGGCGAGGCGCAGCGGGTGAAGCTGGCGGCGGAGCTGCAGCGGCGCTCGACGGGCCGGACGGTGTACGTGCTCGACGAGCCGACCACCGGCCTGCACTTCGAGGACATCCGCAAGCTGCTGGGCGTGCTCCAGACGCTCGTCGACAAGGGCAACTCGGTCATCGTCATCGAGCACAACCTCGACGTGATCAAGAACGCCGACTGGGTGATCGACATGGGGCCCGAGGGTGGCAGCGGCGGCGGCATGGTCGTGGCGGAGGGCACGCCCGAGCACGTCGCGGGCGTCGAGGCCAGCCACACCGGCCGGTTCCTCGCCGAGGTCCTCGAGGCGGAGCGGGAGCCCGTCGCCGCGAACGCCTGAGGCGCCGCGCTCCGGAGCGGCCCGTCGGACGAGGCGGCGTCGGGCGTCGCCCACGCGGGTCGGGTCAGGCGGCGTCGGGCGTCGCCCGCGCGGGTGAGGTCAGGCGGTGCCGGGCGTCGCCCGCGCGGGTCAGGTGTCCGCGGGTCAGGCGTCCGCGGGGCCGTGCGTCACCGGTGCGGGCTCCTGCCGCACGGGGAAGTTGACCGAGCGGGCGATGAAGCAGTGCTCGTGCGCCGCGCGGTGCACCTCCGCCAGCACCGCGTCGGTGACCGCGCCGCCGTCGGGCAGCGTCGTGCCGGCCAGCACCCGCACCTGCGGGCGCAGCACGACCTCGGTGAACTGGCCGTGCCCCGCCGCCTCCACGCGCATGGCGCCCGTCGGGTGGTCGGCGTAGCCCACGACGACCACGCCGCGCTGCGCCGCCAGGTGCAGGAACCACAGCATGTGGCACTGCGCCAGCGCCCCGACGAGCAGCTCCTCGGGCGACCACAGCCCGGCGTCCCCGCGGAACGCGGGGTCCGAGGACCCCGGGACCGGCGGCTTGCCCGGTGCCGAGAGCGTGTGCTCCCGCCCGTACGAGGTGTACGAGGCGGTGCCGGCCGCGCCCGCTCCCGTCCACCGCAGGTCGACCGAGTACGTGTGCATCGGGGGCATGCGGCCACCCTACGAGTGAGGCGCCTCACGACCGAGGGTGTCGGTGCGGCGAACTAGGCTCGAACGCATGGCCGATCCCGCGACCTACCGTCCTGCGCCCGGGGAGATCCCCGACGCACCCGGGGTCTACCGGTTCCGCGACGAGCACGGCCGCGTCATCTACGTCGGCAAGGCCAAGAGCCTGCGCAACCGGCTGAACAGCTACTTCCAGGACACCGCGCACCTGCACCCGCGCACCCAGCAGATGGTCACCACCGCGGCGTCGGTGCAGTGGACCGTGGTCGGCACCGAGGTCGAGGCGCTCGCGCTCGAGTACTCCTGGATCAAGGAGTTCGACCCGCGGTTCAACGTCAAGTACCGCGACGACAAGTCGTACCCGTACCTGGCCGTCACGATGGCCGACGAGGTGCCGCGCGTGCAGGTCATGCGCGGCACCAAGCGGCGCGGCACGCGCTACTTCGGGCCGTACGCGCACGCGTGGGCCATCCGCGAGACGGTGGACCTGCTGCTGCGCGTGTTCCCGGTGCGGACCTGCTCGGCGGGCGTGTTCAAGCGGGCGCGTCAGCAGGGCCGGCCGTGCCTGCTGGGGTACATCGACAAGTGCTCCGCGCCGTGCGTGGGGCGGATCTCGACCGAGGACCACCACCAGCTCGCGCAGGACTTCTGCGACTTCATGGCCGGCGACACGGCCCGCTTCACGCGGCGGCTGACGCAGCGCATGAAGGAGGCGGCCGCCGAGCTCGACTTCGAGCGGGCCGCCCGCCTCCGCGACGACGTCGCCACCCTCGAGAAGGCGACGGAGCGCAACGCCGTCGTCCTGTCGGACGGCACCGACGCGGACCTCTTCGCGATGGCGGGCGACGAGCTCGAGGCGGCCGTCCAGGTGTTCCACGTGCGCGACGGGCGCATCCGCGGCCAGCGCGGGTGGGTCGTCGAGAAGGTCGAGGACCTGGACGACGCGGAGCTGGTCGAGCACCTGCTGCAGCAGGTCTACGGCGGCGAGGACGCCGCCGACGGCGCCGCGACGGGTGCCGTCCCGCGCGAGGTCCTCGTGCCGGTGCTGCCGACCAACCTCGAGCAGGTGCAGACCTGGCTCACGGGCCTGCGGGGCAGCCGTGTCCAGGTGCGCGTCGCGCAGCGCGGCGACAAGGCGGAGCTGGCGCGCACGGTCCTGCGCAACGCCGAGCACGCGCTCGCGCTGCACCGCACGCGGCGCGCCGGCGACCTCACGACGCGCAGCCAGGCGCTGCGCGAGATCCAGGAGGCGCTGGACCTGCCGACGGCGCCGCTGCGCATCGAGTGCTACGACGTCTCGCACAACCAGGGCACGTACCAGTCGGCGTCGATGGTGGTGTTCGAGGACGGCCTGGCGCGCAAGAGCGAGTACCGCCTGTTCAGCGTGCGCGGGCCCGAGGGGCAGGGTGCGCGCGACGACACGGCCGCGATGCACGAGGTCATCACGCGCCGGTTCCGCCGCTACCTCGCGGAGCGGTCGCAGCTCGGCGACCCCGACCTCGGCGACGGCGAGGAGGACGACGGCCCGCGCAGCGGCGAGGTGGATGCCACGACCGGCCGTCCCGCCCGGTTCGCGTACCCGCCGAACCTCGTGGTGGTCGACGGCGGGCCCCCGCAGGTGGCCGCGGCCGCGGCGGCGCTGGCGGAGCTCGGCGTCGACGACGTCGCCCTGTGCGGCCTCGCGAAGCGGCTCGAGGAGGTCTGGGTGCCGGGGGAGGAGTACCCGGTCATCCTCCAGCGGAGCTCGGAGGGCCTGTACCTGCTGCAGCGTGTCCGCGACGAGGCGCACCGGTTCGCGATCTCCGCGCACCGCAAGCGGCGCAGCAAGGGCATGACCGCCTCGGTGCTCGACGACGTGCCGGGCCTCGGGCCGGCTCGCAAGGCCGCGCTGCTGCGGCACTTCGGCTCGGTGAAGCGCCTGCGGGCCGCGTCGGCCGAGGAGATCGCGACCGTGCCCGGCATGGGCGCGCGCACGGCCGAGGCCGTCGTGGCGGCGCTCGGTGGCGGCACGCCCGCGGGCGCGGCCGCCGAGCCGGCGACGGACGGCACGGCAGCGGACGGCACGGCGGCGGATGGCACGGCGGCGGACGGCACGGCAGCGGACGGCACGGCAGCGACGCCGGACCCGGCGGGCGACCCGACGGCGTCCTCCGGCGGGTCCCCGGAGGCGCGGGACGAGCGGGCTGGCATCCTGAACGCATGAGCGAGCCGTCGCCCATCACCGTCCCCTCCGGCATCCCCGCGCTCGAGGCGGCGGCCGAGGCCCCCGTCCTCGACCAGGCGCAGGTCCTGGTCATCACCGGCATGTCCGGCGCCGGGCGCACGCGCACCGCCGCCGTCCTCGAGGACCTCGGCTGGTACGTCGTCGACAACCTGCCGGCGCAGATGCTCACCCACCTCGTCGGGATGCTCACGAGCGGCCCCGTCGGGTCGGGCGCGCGCCGGCTCGGTGCCGTCATCGACGTGCGCGGCCGCGAGTACTTCGCCGCGCTGGCGGGCGTCCTCGAGCAGCTGCGCAGCGCCGGCGTCGACGTGCGGCTGCTGTTCCTCGACTCGTCCGACGAGGTGCTGGTCCGCCGGTTCGAGCAGGTGCGCCGCCCGCACCCGCTGCAGGGCGAGGGCCGGATCCTCGACGGCATCGCGCTCGAGCGGTCGCTGCTGGGGGAGCTGCGCGAGCAGGCGGACGTCGTCATCGACACCTCCGAGCTCAACGTGCACGACCTCGCGCGGGAGGTCCGCGCCGCCGTGAGCGGGCCCGGCGAGGACGTGCTGCGCGTGTCGGTCGTCTCGTTCGGCTTCAAGTACGGCCTGCCGCTCGACGCGGACCACGTGGTCGACGTGCGCTTCCTGTCGAACCCGTACTGGATCACCGAGCTGCGGCACCTGTCGGGGCGCGACGCGCCCGTGCGCGACTACGTGCTCGGCCTGCCGGGCGCCACGACGTTCGTCGAGCGGTACGTCGACGCGCTGGAGCCCGTGCTCGCCGGCTACCTCAAGGAGGAGAAGCGCTACGTCACCATCGCGGTGGGGTGCACCGGCGGCAAGCACCGCTCGGTGGCGATCAGCGAGGCGATGGGGGCGCGGCTGCGCGAGCGCGGGCACCGGGTGCAGGTGACGGCGCGCGACCTGGGCAAGGAGTGAGCGCGACGACGTCGGCGCGGCCGCAGGACCCGCGGCGGCCCGCTGTCGTGGCGCTGGGCGGCGGGCACGGGCTCTCGGCGTCGCTCTCGGCGCTGCGGCTCATGACGGACCGGATCACGGCGGTCGTCACGGTCGCGGACGACGGCGGCTCGTCCGGCCGGCTGCGCGAGGAGCTGGGCGTGCTGCCGCCCGGCGACCTGCGCATGGCGCTGTCCGCGCTGACCGACGACTCCGACTGGGGCCGCACGTGGCGGGACCTGCTGCAGCACCGCTTCGCGACCGACGGCCCGCTCGACCGGCACGCGGTCGGGAACCTGCTGATCGTCGCGCTGTGGGAGCTCCTGGGCGACACGGTCGGGGGTCTCGACCTCGTCGGCCGGCTGCTCGGCGCGCGCGGCCGCGTGCTGCCGATGGCGTCGGTGCCGCTGCGGATCGAGGCGGACGTGCGGCGCCCGGACGGGACGCTCGACGTGGTCGTGGGGCAGAGCGAGGTGGCGCGCACGGTCGACGCGATCGAGCAGGTGCGGCTGGACCCGCCGGCGCCGCCGGCGTGCGCGGAGGCCGTCGAGGCGGTGCGGGCGGCGGACTGGGTCCTCCTGGGCCCCGGGTCCTGGTACACCTCCGTTCTGCCCCACCTGCTGGTGCCGGAGCTGTGCTCGGCGCTCCTCGAGACGACGGCGCGCATCGTGGTCGTCCTCAACCTCACGCCCGAGGAGGGGGAGACCGCCGGCATGCGCCCGGGCGACCACCTCGACGTGCTGCGCGCCCACGCGCCGGACCTGCCGCTGCACGCGGTCGTCGCCGACCCCGCGTCCGTGGACGACGTCTCCGTCCTCGCCGACCGGTGCGGCGAGCTCGGGGCACGGCTGCTCGTGCGGCAGGTGAGCCGCGGCGACCAGCGGGACGTGCACGACCCGCTGCGGCTCGCGGCGGCGCTGCGCGACGTCGTGGAGGGGTACCTCGGGGACGTCGGGACGCGCACCCCGGGGTGACGCACGTGACGTCGGGGACGTCCGCGGAGGCGACCACGGACAGGTGTCCGGCAATGGCAGGATGACCGCATGGCGTTGACGGCACAGGTGAAGGACGAGCTCGCCCGCCTCAAGGTGGACAAGATCTCGTGCCGCAAGGCGGAGATCTCCGCGACCCTCCGCTTCGCCGGCGGCCTCCACATCATCTCCGGGCGCATCGTCATCGAGGCCGAGCTGGACACGGGCATCGCCGCGCGCCGCCTGCGGCAGGCCATCGCCGAGGTGTACGGCCACGAGAGCGACATCATCGTCGTCTCCGGGGGCGGCTTGCGGCGCGGCAGCCGGTACGTCGTGCGCGTGGTCAAGGACGGCGAGTCGCTGGCGCGGCAGACGGGGCTGCTCGACAACCGCGGCCGCCCGGTGCGCGGCCTGCCGCCGCAGGTCGTCTCCGCCGGCATCGGCGAGGCCGAGGCGGCGTGGCGCGGCGCGTTCCTCGCGCACGGGTCGCTGACCGAGCCGGGTCGCTCGTCCGCGCTCGAGGTCACCTGCCCCGGGCCCGAGGCCGCGCTCGCGCTCGTGGGTGCGGCGCGCCGGCTCGGCGTGACGGCGAAGGCGCGCGACGTGCGCGGCGTCGACCGGGTCGTCATCCGCGACGGCGACGCCATCGGCGCGATGCTCGCGCGCCTCGGCGCGCACGACACGATGCTCGTCTGGGAGGAGCGGCGTGTGCGGCGCGAGGTGCGCGGCACCGCGAACCGGCTCGCGAACTTCGACGACGCGAACCTGCGCCGGTCGGCCCGCGCCGCGGTCGCAGCCGGTGCCCGCGTCGAGCGGGCGTTCGAGATCCTCGGCGAGGACCTGCCCGAGCACCTGCGCCAGGCCGGCGAGCTGCGGCTCGCGCACAAGGAGGCCTCGCTCGAGGAGCTGGGCAAGCTCGCCGACCCGCCGCTGACGAAGGACGCGGTCGCCGGGCGCATCCGCCGCCTGCTCGCCACCGCGGACCGCCGCGCCGTCGAGCTCGGCATCCCCGACACCGAGGCCGGGCTCAGCCCGGAGCTGCTCGACCTGTGACGGCGGGCGCCGGCGCCCGCCGCGCAGCCGGGCGATCGTCCAGCATGCGAACGGGTGGGGTGCCGGACCAACGTCATGGGCGTGACCTGAGCCACGGGGTATAGGCTCGGGTCATCCGATCGCAACGCGCGCGCAACACGCTGGGCAACGTCCCCGCGTCGTGGCGGGCCGGCGACCGGGACGCACAGCGGCGTGCGTGACCGACACCAACTGTGTGCGCCGGGCTCTGCTCGGCGCGTGCCGAGGAGGGCAAGTGACCATCAAGGTCGGCATCAACGGCTTCGGCCGCATCGGGCGCAACTTCTACCGCGCCATCGTGGCCTCGGGGGCCGACATCGAGATCGTCGGGGTCAACGACCTGACGGACAACAAGACCCTGGCCCACCTGCTCAAGTACGACACGGTCCTGGGCCGCTTCCCGCTGAGCGTGGACTTCGACGACGAGAACATCGTCGTCGACGGCAAGGCGATCCGTGCGCTCGCCGAGCGCAACCCGGCCGACCTGCCCTGGGGCGAGCTCGGTGCGGACATCGTCATCGAGTCCACCGGCTTCTTCACGGACGCCGAGAAGGCCAAGGCGCACATCGAGGCCGGTGCGAAGAAGGTCATCATCTCCGCGCCCGCCAAGAACGAGGACGGCACGTTCGTCGTCGGCGTGAACCACGAGCAGTACGACGCGGCGACGCAGCACATCATCTCCAACGCGTCCTGCACGACGAACTGCCTCGCGCCGCTCGCCAAGGCCCTGAACGACGCCATCGGCATCGAGCGCGGCCTCATGACGACGATCCACGCGTACACGGGCGACCAGAACCTCCAGGACGGTCCCCACAAGGACCTCCGCCGGGCCCGCGCCGCCGCGCAGAACATCGTCCCGACGTCGACGGGTGCCGCCAAGGCCGTGTCGCTCGTCCTGCCCGAGCTCAAGGGCAAGCTGGACGGCTACGCGCTGCGCGTGCCGGTCATCACCGGCTCGGCGACGGACCTCACGTTCACTGCGAGCCGCGAGGTCACGGTCGACGAGGTCAACGCCGCCGTGAAGGCCGCCGCGGAGGGCCCGCTCAAGGGCGTCCTCGAGTACGTCGACGACGAGATCGTGTCGTCGGACATCGTGACGAACCCGCACCAGAGCATCTTCGACTCGAAGCTCACCAAGGTGTCGGGCGACCTCGTGAAGGTCGTCTCCTGGTACGACAACGAGTGGGGCTACTCGAACTCCCTCGTCAAGCTGACGGAGTACGTGGGCGAGCGTCTCTCCTGACGACGCGTCCGTAGGCAGTCCATGCGTCCGCGTGCGCCGAGGCCACCGGCCCGGCG
>NZ_JBHUZW010000047.1:0-28121 GCF_042667215.1 Cellulomonas sp. NPDC057328
GTACCGGTGCGGCGTCCGGCGCGGGCGCGGCGGGCGTGCGCGGCGCGGCGGGCCTGGCCGACGGCGGCGCCGCGGCGGGTGCGCGCGGTGCGGGTGGCACGGGCGCGGGCGGCACGACGGGCATGATGGCCGGCGGTGGCGGCGGTGCGGGCTCCGGTGCGTCCACGCGCGACCGTCGCAAGGGCCTCGGCGGTCCGCTGGCCCCGCGGCTGGAGGACGAGGACGACGTCGCCCCGCGGCCGCTCTCGGCCGGGCCGGGCGAGCGCTGACGGTCGGGCCGCCCACCGGAGTGCTCCAGTGGGCGGCCCCGTCTGCCGATACGACCGGGGAGCCGCGGTGCGACGCGGCGTACCGTGTGCGCGTCCACGCACCGCGGCGGCGTCCGACGGGCCCCGCCCGCGCGGCGGTGCGGCAGCGGGACTGGTGACGACGGAGGGGTGCACGTGAGCGAGAGCGACAGCGGGACGCGCCCGCGTCCCCTCCGCGCGGCGGCAGGACGGTCGCCCCGCCCGTGACCACCGCACCTCCGCGCCGGTTCGCCGTGCTCGACGGCGACCGGCGGCTCGACGTCGCGCTCCCCGCGACGGGCACGCTCGGCGACGCCCTGGGCGCCGCGGGCGTCGTCCTCGACGACCCCGGGCTGACGCTGCTCGTCGGGGACCGCCCCACGGCCCCGACGACGCCCGTGACCGACCTCGAGGACGGCGTGCTGCTGACCGTGGTCGACCCCGCGGTCCGGGTGCAGGACGCCCGCCGTGCCGCGCGCGCCCGGCGGGTGGCCGGCCGGGGCGCGGACACGCCCGCGTGGTGGGCGCTGCTCGCCGCCGCCGCGGTGGCGCTCGCGCTCGACGTCGTGGCGCCCGGTCTCCTCGACGAGCGCGCGACCCTCCTCGTGGCGGCCCTGCTCGGCGTGGCGGCGCTCGGCACCGCGGTGCTCGCGACCCGCCGCCGTGACGACCTGCCGGCGCCGCTGCGCGTCGCGACCCCGGTGGCCCTCACCGTCGCCGGCGCCGTGACGCTCGTACCGGACGGCTGGTACGGCGCGAGCGTGCTCGACGTCCTCACCGCCGCGGCCACCGCCGGCGTGCTCGGCGTCGCGGGCGTCGCCCTGGCCGACGCGGGCCCGTGGCGGGCCGCGTTCGGCGCGGTGGCGGCGGTCGCGGCCGGCGTCGGCGCGCTGTGGGGGCTCGTGCTGCTGCTCGGCTGGCCGGTGCAGGCCGCGGCGGCGCTCACCGCCGGCGCCGTGCCGGTCGCGCTGCGCGCCGTGCCTGCCGCGCTGCTGCAGATCGACGAGGGCTACTTCATGGACTACGGCCGCTACCTGCGCAACCGCTGGTCGGTGCGCGGCACGGTGCCGGCCGACCCGGGGGCGATCGACGGCGACGACATCCGTGCGCACGTCGTCGCGGCGTCGGCCGCCCGGGTCACGGCGACGATCACCCTGGCGCTGGTGGGTGCCGCCGCGCTGCCGGTGGCCGTGCCCGTGCACCCGTCGGGCGGCCTCGTGGTCGGCGGCACGGTCGCCCTCGTGCTGTGCTACCTGCTCGGCCTGCTGCTGCTCGCGCGCACCGAGAGCGTCCCGGCGCTGCGGTGGGTCGTGCGCGCGTCGACGGTGGTCGCGGCCGTCGTGGGGCTGCGCGCGCTGGGCGCGACCGTGGGCCCCGGCACCGAGACGCTCGTCGCGGGACTCCTCGCGCTCGTGGGCGTCGCGGCGGCCGTGGTCGCGGTGCCCCTCGGGCGCGGCGCCCGGTCGCTCGCCCTGTCCCGCACCGGCGACGTGCTGCAGGGCATGGCGACGGTGCTCGCGATGCCGGCGGCGCTGCTCGCGGCCGGTGGCCTGGAGCTCGTACGGACGGCGGTGTCGGGATGACCACTCAGACGACGGGGACGACGACGGCGTGCTGGTGCTGCGGCGCCCCCGCACCGACGGACGGGCCGTGCCCGAGCTGCGGCGCGCTGCCGCGGGGGAGCGCCGGTGCGCAGCCCGCCGACGCGGGGACGCGCGGCGAGCGCCGGCGCGCCGACGGCGACCTCGGCGAGCACCTCGCCGGCCGTGCCGCCGGCGTCGGCGCACGCCTCGCCTCGTTCACGCTCGACGTGCTGGCGCTGGCGCTCGTCGTCGCGGCCGTGTGGCTGCCGACGCGCTCCGTCGTCCTCACCGCGATCGTCGGCGTGGAGGCCGTCGTGGCCCTGTGGGTCTGGCAGGCCCGCACCGGGCTGACCGTCGGCAACGCGCTGCTGCGCCTGCGCACCGCGCAGGACGACCGGCCGTGGTCGCCCGGCGCCGGCCGGTCGTTCGTCCGCCTCCTCGTCGTGGGGCTCGGCGGGCTCGTCGCCGTGGTGGGTGCCTGGGGCGTCGTCGCGTCCGCGGCCCTCGACCGCACCGGGCGGCGCCGCTCGTGGGCGGACCGCGCCGCCGGCACGGTGGTCGTCGCGGTCCCGCGCCGCCGCGCCGCGTCGACCGCGTCCGTGCCGCCCGTCGCGCCCGGTCTCACCGTGATGGCCGCCGGCGCCGGCGCGACGACGCCCGACCTCACCCTGCCGTGGCAGGAGCCCGACGCCGGGCGCCCGCTCACCGGGCCCGGTCCCGTCCCGCCCGGTCCCGTCCCGCCCGGCCCGGTCCCGGCCGTCCCGGCGCCCGCGGGCCTGCCGGGCGGCGGCGTGCTCGGCGAGCCCGTCGTCGTCGCGCAGACCGGTGGGTCACGCGCGCCGGAGCGCACGGACGCCCCGCCGGCGGGCCCACAGACCGGGGCGCTACCTGCGGTGGTCACCCGCGCGGGCGCGGGTGCGGCCCCCGTCCCCGTCGCCGGCGCCGCCGTGCTGCTCGTCGTCGACACGGGGCAGCGCGAGCTCGTCCCGCTGGGTGCCGCGGTCGTGCTCGGCCGCTCGCCCGAGGCCGTCGTCGCCGGCGACCGCCCCGTGGTGCTCCAGGACCCCGAGAGCACCGTCTCCCGGCGCCACCTGCGCCTGGAGCACACGCGCGACGGCGTCCGCGTGACCGACCTCGGCTCCGCCAACGGCACCGCGGTGCTCGGCGACGACGGCGAGGTCACCGTCCTGCCGCCGCGCACGACCGTCCAGCTCACCGAGGGGGACCGCGTGCGCGTCGGCCGCCGCGTGTTCACCGTCTCGTCCGTCGTCCCGGAGGCCTGACCCCGTGCCCGGTTCCCGCCTCGCCCCGCCCCGCGTGCCGTCGGGCAGCGTGACGCTCCAGCCGCCGCCCGAGCTCGCGGCCGCCGACGACACGTCGTCGATGCTCACGTCCCTGCTGCCGATGCTCGGCTCCGTGGGCGCCATCGTCATGGTGACGATCTCGAACGCCGGGCCGACCGGCTTCCTCACGGGCGGCATGTTTCTGCTGTCGTCGCTCGGCTTCGTCGCGGCCAACGGCTGGCGGCAGCGCTCGCAGCGTGCCGCGCAGCTGCTCGACGCCCGCCGCGAGTACCTCGCGTACCTGACGGAGCTGCGCACGACCGTGCGGACCGCCGCGCGGCAGCAGCGCCGCGCGGCGCACTGGCAGTACCCGGCCCCGTCGACCCTGCCGTTCCTCGCGGAGGAGCGCACGCGCGTGTGGGAGCGCGGCTCGCACGACGCCGACTTCCTCGACGTGCGCCTGGGCGTCGCCGGCCAGCCGGCGGCCCTCGTCCTCGAGGCGCCCGAGCTACCGCCGCTCGCGCAGCTCGACCCCGTCGCGGCGTCCGCGGCGCACCGCTTCATGCTCACGCACGAGGAGGTGCCGGAGCTGCCGTTCGGCGTCCGCCTGGACGGCTGGTCGCGGCTCGAGGTCACGGGGCCCGAGGACGACGTGCGGGCGCTCGCGCGTGCCGTCGTCATCGGCGCGGCGGCGCTGCACCACCCCGAGGACCTCGTCGTGGCGGTCGTCGCCGACGAGTCGTCGCTGGCCCGCTGGGAGTGGGTGAAGTGGCTGCCGCACGCGCACTCGCGGCGCGTGCAGGACGGCGCCGGGCCCGCGCGCATGGTCGTCGGGTCGTTCGCCGCCCTGGACGACCTGCTGCCCGCCGACCTCGGCCAGCGGCCGCGGTTCGCACCCGGCGGCGACCAGACCCCGCACGTGCTCGTCGTCGTCGACGGCGTCCCGCTGCACGGCGCGCACCCCGCGCTGCGCGAGGGCGGTGTGCAGGGCGTCACGGTGCTCGACCTGCCGGCGCGCTGGGGCGCGCTCGAGGACGAGACGGCCGCGCGCGTCGCGCTCGGCCGGGTGGGTGACCGGCTCACGGCGGAGCTCGTGCAGGCCCGCGGCGCCGGTGCGGCGTTCACGCCGGACGCGTGCACCGAGGTCGAGGCGGAGGCCACCGCCCGACGGCTCATGCCGCTGTACTCCGGGCCGGCGGCGGTCGAGGCGCGCGGGTCCGCGCAGGAGGAGCTGGTCGACCTGCTCGGCCTGCCCGACGTGCGGGACGTCGACCTCGACGTGGCCTGGCGCGGCCGCCTGGAGCGCGACCGGCTGCGCGTGCCGATCGGCCAGGACACGGCGGGCGCACCGCTCGTGCTCGACCTCAAGGAGTCCGCCCAGCAGGGCATGGGTCCGCACGGCGTGCTCATCGGCGCGACGGGCTCCGGCAAGTCGGAGGTGCTGCGCACGCTCGTCCTCGCGCTGGCGCTGACGCACTCGCCGGAGGAGCTCAACTTCGTCCTCGTCGACTTCAAGGGTGGCGCGACGTTCGCCGGGATGGCGGGCATGCCGCACGTGTCGGCGATCATCACGAACCTGTCCGACGAGCTGTCGCTGGTCGACCGGTTCCAGGACGCCCTGACCGGTGAGATGACGCGGCGCCAGGAGCTGCTGCGTGCGGCGGGCAACTTCGCGAACGTCGGCGACTACGAGAAGGCCCGCCGCGGCGGGCGCACCGACCTCGCGCCGCTGCCCGCGCTGCTCGTCGTCGTCGACGAGTTCTCGGAGCTGCTGTCGGCCAAGCCGGAGTTCGTCGACAGCTTCGTCGCGATCGGCCGCGTCGGCCGCTCGCTGCACGTGCACCTGCTGATCGCCTCGCAGCGCCTCGAGGAGGGGCGCCTGCGCGGGCTCGACACGTACCTGTCCTACCGCATCGGCCTGCGGACGTTCTCCGGCGCCGAGTCGCGGGCCGTGCTCGGCGTGCCGGACGCGGTGGACCTGCCGCGCGAGCCGGGCGTCGGCTACCTCAAGGTCGGCACCGAGGGCATGACGCAGTTCAAGGCGGCGTACGTCTCCGGGCGCCCGCCGCGCCGCGCCGAGATCACGCGCCGGGCCGACGGCGGCGGCGTGCGCGCCGTCACGTCGTTCACGGCGGCGCCCGTGGCCGCGCCGGTCGAGCCGGAGCAGGTCGAGGTGCTGGACCCGGCGACGGTGGCCGCCGAGGGCCGCGACGACCGCGTGACCTTCGACATCGCGGTCGACCGGATGACCGGCCGCGGGCCGCAGGCGCACAAGGTGTGGCTGCCGCCGCTGGAGACCCCGGACCCGCTCGACGAGCTGCTGGGCGACCTGGCGCCGGACCCGGCGCTGGGCCTGGTCAGCCGCCGCTGGCGCGAGGCCGGCACCATGACCGTGCCCGTCGGCGTCGTCGACGTGCCGCTCGAGCAGCGCCGCGAGCCGCTCGTCGTGTCGCTGTCCGGCTCCGCGGGGCACATGGCGGTCGTCGGCCGCCCGGTGTCCGGCAAGAGCACGCTGCTGCGCTCGACGGTCGTCGCGCTGTCGCTGACGCGCACGCCGCTCGAGGTGCAGTTCTACGTGCTCGACTTCGGCGGCGGCACGTTCATCGGCCTGCGCGACCTGCCGCACGTGTCCGGTGTCGCCACGCGCACCGAGGCGGAGGCCGTGCGCCGCACGGTCGCCGAGGTCGCGGGTGTCGTCGACCGCCGCGAGCAGTACTTCCGCGAGCAGGGCATCGACTCGATCGAGACGTACCGCGCCCGCCGGGCCGCCGGCACGGCGGACGACGGCTGGGGCGACGTGTTCCTCGTCGTCGACGGCTGGGGCACGCTGCGCGGGGAGTTCGAGGCGCTCGAGGCGACCGTGCAGTCGATCGCGGCGCGCGGCCTCTCGTACGGCGTGCACGTCATGGTCTCGGCGACGCGCTGGATGGAGATCCGCCCGCAGGTCAAGGACCTCATCGGCACCCGGCTCGAGCTGCGGCTCGGCGACGCCGGCGACTCCGAGGTCGACCGCCGCGCGGCCGCCAACGTGCCGGCGTCCATGCCGGGCCGCGGCCTCACGCCGACGAAGCTCCACATGCTCGGCGCGCTGCCGCGCGTCGACGGCTCGGGCGACCCGTCGACGCTGGCCGACGGCGTCGCCGACCTCGTGGCCCGCACCCGGGCGGCGTGGCGCGGTCCCGCCGGCCCGCGCCTGCGCCTGCTGCCGACGATGCTCCCGCTCGACGAGCTCCGCGCCGCCGCGGGGCCGGACGACCGGCGCATCCTGCTCGGCGTCGACGAGGACGCGCTCGCGCCGTTCGGGCTCGACCCGGCCGACGAGCCGCACCTGTTCCTGTACGGCGAGTCGGACGCCGGCAAGACGTCGCTGCTGCGCACGTTCGCGGCCGAGGTCCAGCGGCTGTACACGCCGCAGGAGGCGAAGATCTTCGTCGTCGACTACCGGCGCGCGCTGCTCGGCGAGATCCCGCAGGAGTACCTCGGCGCGTACCTGACGACGGCGGAGACGACGCAGGGCGGCATGGAGGACCTCGCCGCCTTCTTCCGCACCCGCGTGCCCGGCCCGGACGTCACGCCCGAGCAGCTCCGCACGCGGTCGTGGTGGAAGGGCGCCGAGGGCTTCGTGCTCGTCGACGACTACGACCTGGTCGCGACGTCGCAGGGCAACCCGATGCTGCCGATCGTCCCGCTGCTCGCGCAGGCCGCCGACCTCGGTCTGCACGTGGTCGTCGCCCGCCACACCGGTGGCGCGAGCCGTGCCGCGTACGACCAGGTGCTCCAGCGCCTGAGCGACCTGGGCACGACGGGCATCCTGCTGTCGGGCAACCCCGACGAGGGCCAGCTCATCGGCCGCGTCAAGGCCGTGCAGGGCCCCCCGGGGCGCGTGCAGGTGGTCAGCCGCGACCGCGGCCTGTTCCAGGGGCAGCTCGCGTTCCAGCCGTCGCGGCACGGCTGACCGCGCCCGCCGGGCGCCGCGCGCGTCCGGTGGGCGGCCTGTCGGTGGCGTGCGCCAGGATGGGCGGGTGGACGACGCGCGTGCAGCAACCGGCGAGGACCTGACCAGCGACGACGTGACCAGCGGCGACGCGACCAGCGACGACGTGGCCGGCGACGACGTGGCCGGCGGCGCGGCGACCGGCGTCCCGCCGGTGCCCGCGTCGGCCGAGGTGCGGCGGCGCTGGACCGAGCTCGCGGCGTCGCTCGAGGCCGACCAGTTCGCGTACTACCTGCGCGACGCGCCCACGTCGTCCGACGCGGACTACGACGCACGCATGCGCGAGCTCGCCGCGCTCGAGGACGCCCACCCGGACCTGCGGACCCCCGACTCGCCGACGCAGCGGGTGGGCGGCACGTTCTCGACGGAGTTCGGCGCGGTCGACCACGTCGAGCGGATGCTCTCGCTGGACAACGTCTTCTCGGCCGAGGAGCTGAGCGCGTGGGCGGACCGCGTCGTGCGCGACCTCGAGACGCCGGACGTGCACTGGCTGTGCGAGCTCAAGATCGACGGCCTCGCGATCGCGCTGCTGTACGAGCGGGGCCGGCTGGTGCGCGCGGCCACGCGCGGCGACGGGCGCACGGGCGAGGACGTGACGCTCAACGTCCGGACCATCTCGACCATCCCGCACGTGCTGGCGGGCGATCCCGCGACGCACCCCGAGCTCATCGAGGTGCGCGGCGAGATCTTCTTCCCGGTCGAGGCGTTCGAGGAGCTGAACGCCGCGCAGGTCGCGGCCGGCAAGGCGCCGTTCGCGAACCCGCGCAACGCGGCGGCGGGCTCGCTGCGGCAGAAGGACCCGCGCGTGACCGCGTCGCGCCGGCTGCGCATGTACGCGCACGGCATCGGCGCGCTGCGGGGCGGGCCGGAGATCACGCGGCAGTCGCAGGTGTACGACCTGCTGGCCGGCTGGGGCGTCCCGGTCTCCCCGCACACCCGCGTGCTGGACGCGTTCGGCGAGGTGCAGGCCTTCGTGGCGCACCACGGCGAGCACCGGCACGACGTCGAGCACGAGATCGACGGGATCGTCGTCAAGGTCGACGAGCGGTCGTCGCAGCGCCGCCTCGGCGCGACCAGCCGCGCGCCGCGCTGGGCGATCGCCTACAAGTACCCGCCGGAGGAGGTGAACACCCGCCTGCTGGCGATCGAGGTCGGCATCGGCCGCACGGGGCGGGCGACGCCGTTCGGCGTCATGGAGCCCGTGGTGGTGTCCGGGTCGACGGTGCGGCAGGCGACGCTGCACAACCAGGAGGTCGTGGCCGCCAAGGGCGTGCGGGTCGGCGACATGGTCGTGCTGCGCAAGGCCGGCGACGTCATCCCGGAGATCGTCGGTCCCGCGCCCGCCGCGCCGGACGACGACGTCGAGCGCGTGACGTGGCACATGCCGACGGACTGCCCCGAGTGCGGCACGCCCCTGCGGCCGATGCGCGAGGGCGACATCGACCTGCGCTGCCCGAACGCGCGCTCGTGCCCGGCGCAGGTGCGCGGGCGGGTCGAGCACATCGGGTCCCGCGGCGGTCTCGACGTGGAGGCGCTCGGCGAGGTGACGGCCGCGGCGCTCACCCAGCCCGAGGTGCCCGCCGACCCGCCGGTGCCCAACGAGGCGTACCTGTTCGACCTCGTCGGCTACGCCCTGGACGCCCCCGCGGACGAGATCGCGCGCGTGCGGGAGCGCGGCACCGCGCTGCTCGCGCAGGTCGAGGTCGTCGTGCGCGACCCGGAGACGGGCCTGCCGCGCGAGGACGAGGACGGGCGCGTGCGCCGCCGCGCGCCGTTCCGCCGCACGCTCAAGCACACGAAGGCGGCGCAGGCGGCGGCCGCGGCCGAGGGACGCACGCTGCCGGACTGGGAGCCGTCGGAGTCGGCGCGCACGCTGCTCGACCAGCTCGACGCCGCGAAGACCAAGGACCTGTGGCGCGTGCTCGTGTCGCTGTCGATCCGCAACGTCGGGCCGACGGCCGCCCGCGCGCTGGCCACCCGGTTCGGCTCGATGGAGGCGCTGCGCGCGGTCGTCGAGGGCGACCCCGCCCAGGCCGTCACCGACCTGTCGCAGGTGGAGGGCATCGGGCCCGTCATCGCCGAGTCGCTCGTGCAGTGGTTCACCGGTCCGGAGGGGGACTGGCACCGGGAGGTCGTCGACCGGTGGGCGGCCGCCGGGGTGCGGATGCGCGACGAGCGGGACGAGTCGATGACGCCGACGCTCGGGGGGCTCACGGTCGTCGTCACGGGGTCGCTCGAGGGGTTCAGCCGCGACGGCGCGAAGGAGGCGATCATCGCGCGCGGCGGCAAGGCGTCGGGCTCCGTCTCCAAGAAGACGGACTACGTCGTCGTGGGGGAGAACGCCGGCACCAAGGAGGCGAAGGCGCTCGAGCTGGGCCTGCGCATCCTCGACGAGGCCGGGTTCGTCGCGCTGCTGGCCGGTGGGCCGGCGGCCGTCGGCGACGTTCCCGAGGCCGCGGAGGGCGAGGGGCCGGACCCGGACGCCGGTGACGCGCCCGACGCGTGACCGGGCGGGCGGCGCTCGGCCGTGCGGGTGACGTCCGGCGTCCGGGGGCTGGGCGGATCGTCCGGACCATCCGGTCGTCGGTAACCTCCGGGACCATGACGGTTCCCGGTGGCGGCTTCGAGACGGAGGCCCTCGTGGCCCGCATCGAGCAGCAGGTGGCCCAGGCGCAGGAGACGGCCCGGCGCGCGGAGCAGGTGCGCGACCAGTTCGAGCAGGTGCGCGGCCAGGCGAGCTCGCCACGCGGGGAGGTCCGCGTGACCGTCGAGACCACGGGCCGGATCACCGCGCTGGACCTGCACGAGGACGCCCTGCGCCTCGACCCGCGCGACCTGTCCGCGCTGATCCTCGAGACCGTCGGCGCCGCGCAGCGGCAGGCCGCGACGGAGTCGATCGCCCTCGTCGAGGGGACGTTCGGGGCGGAGTCCGGCGTGGCGACGAACCTGCGTGCCGAGCTGGCGCGCATGACGCCGCCGGAGGACCCGCGCACGCAGCGCGACGAGATCCGGTGGACGTGACGCCCGCCCGCCGCACGACACCGCGCCCGACGCACCGAGGGGGAGCATGAGCCAGGACCGGATCGTCCTCGACAGCGACGTCGTCACCGCGCACGTCGGCCGCGTGCGGTCGGTGTCCGCGGACATCGCCACCGCGCACTCCGCGGCCGCCGGCCTGAACCTCGGCGGCGGCGCGTTCGGCATCCTCTGCGCCGTCCTCGTGCCGCCCGCGGTCGCCGTCTCGCAGGCGGCGCTGGACGCGATCCAGGAGGCGCAGGACCTCGTCGACCGCAGCGCCGACCAGATCGCCGCCGTGGTCGCCGACTTCGCCGCGCTCGAGGAGCAGATCCGCGGGGAGCTGGAGCCGATCTCCGGCGCGGTGCAGGCGGTCCCGGAGCGGTGACGGCGAACCCGCTGGTGGCGCCGGTCGTGGACACGACGACGCCGTTCCAGGGGGCGTTCCTGCTGGAGTCGGGTGAGGCGCTGGTCTCGGCGATCCAGAACGAGTCGTGGGTCGAGGGCGGTCTTGCGGGGTTCTCGCTGGCGCTGGACACGGTCGCGACGGCGATGGACCCGCTGGGTTCGCTGATCGCGGCAGGCCTCGGCTGGGTGATGGAGCACCTGCAGCCGCTCAAGGGCTGGCTGGACGACCTGACCGGCGACGCCGACGAGGTGGCGTCCTTCGCCGCGACGTGGGGCAACGTCTCGACGTCGTTGGCGGGCTCGGCGGCGGAGCTGCGGCGGGTGCTGTCGGACCTGGACGCGTGCGACGGGGCGACGATCGAGGCGTACCGGCGGTTCCAGCAGGACGCGGCGGACCACGTCGCGGCGGCGGGGGACTGGGCGTCGGCGATGTCGACGGGCATGCAGGTCGCCTCGGTGATCGTGCAGGTCGTGCACGACCTGGTGCGGGACGCGATCGCGCAGGTCGTGGGGTCGGTGATCTCGTACGCGGCGGAGCTGGCGCTGACGCTGGGTGCGGCGGCGCCGTACGTGGCGGCGCAGGCGGCGTCGAAGGTGGCGTCGCTCTCGGCGCGGCTGATGACGACGATGACGCGGCTGGTGCGCTCGATCGGCAGCCTGCGCGGCATCGTCGACGAGCTGGGGACGCTGTTCCGCCGGTTCGGCGACCTGGTCGGCCCGCTGCTGCGCAGGCTGCGGACGCTGGACCTGCCCGGCTTCGGCCGGTCGGGCGCGGACGCGCCGTCGACACCGGCCCGTGGTCCCTCCGACGCCCCCGGCACCCCGGCGCCGGGCGGCCCGGCCGACCCGCTCGACCGGTGGTCGTTCGTCGACGGCGCCCACCAGCGCGTCTACGGCCTCGAGAACGGTGGCCAGCACACCACCTCCTGGGCCCCGGAGCAGATCGACACGAGCCGCACGGCAGCGCACGTCATCGACGAGCGGTTGGCCGACGACGCCCTGTTCGCCCGGCACGGGCTGGCACCGTGGAGCCGGGACGACCTGGTGCGCATCGTCCAGACGCCCGTCGCCGACCTGTCGTCCGCCGAGAAGGCCGCGCTGCGCGAGATCGCCGACGCTCTGCCGCCGCCCGGCGTGGGGGACGTGGTTCAGAAGGTGCTGACGAACGCGCAGGCGCAGGCGGTGCTCGATCCGGCGACCGCCGCGGCGCCGTCCTCGCGGGTCCTGTCCGGGTCGATCACGCGCGTCGAGGACTCCGCGATGCTGGACACCGTCGCGGGCATCCACCAGGGGCTACGCCTCGACTACGACGACGTGACGTTCCTGCCCCACGACGAGTCGGTGTACGTGGTGCGGACCATGCTCGGCCGCGACGTCGCCGAGATCTCCCGGTTCAGCGACATGGGCGGAACCGGGAGGACGGACGGGTGGCACGACCCGTACACGGGCAACGGATTCCTCAAGTCGGATGCGCTGATCCCGGAGTACCGCATCGACCAGCCGGCGGCGAGCCCGTACCTCATGGAAGAGGGCACGGAGATGTGGGAGGTCCTCCAGGACGGGACGCAGCGCCTCGCGGCTGTCCTGGACGACACCGGCGCGTGGGTGCGGGTGCGATGACGGACCGGCAGTCCAGTACCGCGGGTCTGCGCTCCTGGGGGCAGTTCGCCGTCGTCGGCGGTCGTGAGTTCCCCTACATCGTCCAGTCGCACCCGCCGCACCAAGCGGCCGACGCGATCCTGCTCCTCCTCGACCCGCAGGAGGTCGCCCTCTTCGCGCCCGAGAAGGTCACGCAGTCGGGGGGCCGGTACAGCGTCCGGGTACCTGTCCGGGACGTGGCGCGCTTCTTCAGCCGCGGGCACACCGCCCGCTGGTACGGCGAGGAGGTCGGCGTCGTCGTCGTCGACGACCAGCACGTCCGAGTCGTCTACGACCGGGACCCGCGCCTCGCGGAGCTCATGGGGCTGGAGGGCAACCAGTACGACGGCTTCACGGCCGTCGTTCCGGTCAGCGAGCTGACGGACCTCGTGGAGGTCGTCACGCCGCACGGTATCGGTGACTGGTACGGGTACGACCCCGACGGCACCGCCGGGACCACCGAGACGGAGGAGCACCCGTGAGCGTGACGGTCCTGCAGAAGGCTCTGCTGCCGTGGCAGTCGGCCGACGTCCTGAGCAACGGGTCGTCGAACGTCGGCGGCGTCGTCACGCTCGCCGGCGAGGCGGCGCGGCTGACGACCGCGGCGGACGTGGCGTCCGCGTACGGGTGGGAGTCGGACCGTGTCGGCGCATCGCTGGAGCACGTGGACGTCGTGCGGTTCCCGGTCGACCCGCTCATGCGCCTCACCACCCCGCGTGACGTGCCGGACGCGCCCTGGCCGACCTACGGCACGGGCTTCCTGCGCTCGCCGCACCTCGTGCGTGCCTGGGTGCTCGAGCGGACGCGCTACCCGCTCGGTGCGGAGTGCTGGCGCATCGCGGCGGACGGGCGGCAGGAGCTGGTCGGCGTCTACCAGGGTGCGGCTCGTGGTTGGTCGGGTGCGCAGGCCTACGCGCCGCCGGTGCGGTTCGTCGGACCGCGTGCGGTCTGGCGCGGGGTCGAGCACGCCGCCGATCTCGTCGGCGACGGACAGGTGGAGCTGGTCGCCGCGGGGCCGGCGCAGCCGGAGGGGTTCACGCCCGCGCGCCCGATGACGTGGGTGCGACGGGTGCCGGTGGCCGAGTGCACCCAGGTGTCCGCCACCGTCCTCGAGGCGACCTGGCGGTCGGTGCGCGTCCGGGTGCTCGACACGGCGGGCGACGGGGCACGCGTCCTGCTGCAGGAGCCGTCCGGGGGCGAGGTCGCCCGGCTCGGAGCCGGTGAGGTGGAGCCGGGCTTCTTCGAGGCGGTGGCGCCGAGGGACGAGCTCGTCGACGTGGCGGGGACCGTCCGCGAGCTCCCGCTCCCCTGAGGGACCGGGTGGACCGTCGTCGGCCGTCCGGGTGATGTGCACCGTCCGGAGCGTGGGCGGATCGCCCGAAGCGCCCGGTCGTCGGTAACGTCCGGCGGCATGACGTTCCCCCAGGAGACGGCGTGACGGCGAACCCGTTGGTGGCGCCGGTCGTCGACACGACGACGCCGTTCCAGGGTGCGTTCCTGCTGGAGTCGGGTGAGGCGCTGGTCTCGGCGATCCAGAACGAGTCGTGGGTCGAGGGCGGTCTTGCGGCGTTCTCGCTGGCGCTGGACACGGTCGCGACGGCGATGGACCCGCTGGGTTCGCTGATCGCGGCCGGCCTCGGCTGGGTGATGGAGCACCTGCAGCCGCTCAAGGGCTGGCTGGACGACCTGACCGGCGACGCCGACGAGGTGGCGTCCTTCGCCGCGACGTGGGGCAACGTCTCGACGTCGTTGGCGGGCTCGGCGGCGGAGCTGCGGCGGGTGCTGTCGGACCTGGACGCGTGCGACGGGGCGACGATCGAGGCGTACCGGCGGTTCCAGCAGGACGCGGCGGACCACGTCGCGGCGGCGGGGGACTGGGCGTCGGCGATGTCGACGGGCATGCAGGTCGCCTCGGTGATCGTGCAGGTCGTGCACGACCTGGTGCGGGACGCGATCGCGCAGGTCGTGGGGTCGGTGATCTCGTACGCGGCGGAGCTGGCGCTGACGCTGGGTGCGGCGGCGCCGTACGTGGCGGCGCAGGCGGCGTCGAAGGTGGCGTCGCTCTCGGCGCGGCTGATGACGACGATGACGCGGCTGGTGCGCTCGATCGGCAGCCTGCGCGGCATCGTCGACGAGCTGGGGACGCTGTTCCGCCGGTTCGGCGACCTGGTCGGCCCGCTGCTGCGGAGCCTGAAGAAGCTCGACCTGCCGGGCTTCGGCCGGTCGGGCGCGGACGCCCCGACACCCCCGCGCACACCGGACGGCACGCCGCCGCGCACACCGGACGGCACGCCACCACGCCCCCCGGGCGACGGCACGCCCCCCGGCGGGCACACGGACGGCAGCGTGCCCGGTGGCAGCGGCACGGCGGGTGGCGGTGGCACGGCGGGTGGCGGTGGCACGGCGGGTGGCGGTGGCACGACCGGTGGCGGTGGGACGACTCCGCCGATGCCACCGCGCGCGCCCGAGGTCGACCTCGCCGTGCCCGAGGTCGACCCGCCGCGTCTCCCGGACGGCGACGGCACGGACGGCCCCGGCACCCGCCCGGACGACCCGGACGGCACGGACCCCGACGGCACGGACCCCGACGGCACGGACTCCGACGGCACGGACCCCGACGGCACGGACCCCGACGGCACGGACCCCGACGGCACGGACCCCGACGGCACGAGCACGCCCGACCCGCTCGCGCACAAGCCCTCGAACGTCACGCCCGAGCGGTACCTGGAGCTGCGCGACGCGTCGGTGCACAACCCCGATGCGGACCGCTACATGCTCGGCAGGTTCGAGCACGGCGGCGTCAGCTACGTCCGTGAGGCCGGCGACGACCACGTCTACTTCTCCCTGGGCGACGAGGTCGACCCGGCCGACCGCTGGAGCGCGGTGGGCACCGAGCAGGGGCTGGACGACGACGGGATGTTCCAGGCGTACAACCTCCCGTTCCTCGAGGACGCGGTGGCCAGCGGGAAGCCCATCGACTTCTCGCACGACCCGCGGCTGCCGGTGCACGAGCAGTCCGCCCTGGGCAACGAGTTCCGGTTCCTCCGCGAGCCGCCGAACAACTACGAGTTCGTCGACAACGGCACGTACTGGACGATGGTGCCGCCGGGCAGCGGGCTGCGGTGAGCGGCACCTGGCCCGACCACCCGGGGGACCTGTCCCGGCTCGTCGGCCCGCCCGAGGTGGTCGCCGCCAACGTCGTCTCCTACGTGGGGGCGACCGGTGACGCCCGGTCGGCGAGCGGCGTGCTGTACCTCGCAGTGCCCTTCGAGCTGCGCCTCGACGAGCAGGGGGTCGACGTGGCGCTCGACGCGCCGGCCGGCGTGCCGGACCGGGTGCGCGTGGAGGGTGGCTGGCGAGGCGCGGTCCCCGAGGCCGTCGCCGTCGCGCGCAACCGGGTCCGGGATGCGCTGCCCGACCGCTACGTGCAGTGGCTGGCCGTGCGCAGCGCGATGCCCCGCGACGAGCCGTTGCGCGAGGCGCCGGAGGTCACGACCCTCGACGACGTGCTGGTCCTGCTGCGGGAGCGCTTCGAGGGCGTGATGTCCGAGCCCGTGCCGGTGCCGGACGACGGCGAGGACATGGTCAGGACGGTGCTGTACGACACCTTCGTCGTGACCACGGGGCTGGAGCGGCCGCGCGGCAACTTCGTCCGCGGGCTGCGCCTGTCGTCGAGGTTCGGGCTCGGAGGGCTGCCCGGCGAGCCGATGTGGGGCGGGAGGACGCCGGGTTCCATCCGCCGCGCCTACCGTGTGCTCGACGAGTACTGCCGTACCCGCCTGGACCTGCCCCCGCGGGCCGACGACGAGGAGATCCCGTGACCGTTCCCGGCGCCGAGCAGCCGGCCGCCTTCTTCGACCTGCCGCAGGCCGCGCAGGTGCGCGCGGAGCAGGACCTGTCGGTCGAGCAGTACGTCGACGCGTACGTCGTGCCGTTCGTCGAGGACGCGGTCGCCTCGGGCAAGCCGGTCACCTTCCCGGTCGACCCGTGCACGGTCCCGGACGACGGCGTGCTCGCGCGCCAGCTCGAGGTGCTGACCGGGCACGGCCTGCTCGTCGACCGGGACGTGCACGCCGACGGCCTGTGGCACGCGGTGCGCCCGCAGGAGCGGGCCTCGTCGCCGGCGCTGCAGTGGGCCGGCTGGTGCGCGGACGCCATGACGGCGGTGCTGGGCGACGACGTCGCCGAGCCGCGGCTGCGGTCGGCCTCGGCCGCGGCCGAGGGCGTGCTGCTCGGTGCGTACGTCGTGACGGTGGGCGTGCGGTCCGGTGGCGCGTGGGCGCGCCTCGACGGGTTCGGCCTGCCGCCCGTCGACCTGACCAGTGCGGGGGAGGACCTCGGGGCGGCGGTCCGCGATGTCCTCGCGCAGGCGCGTGAGCGCGCCGAGGCGACGCTGCCCGACGCGTACCTGGCGCGCCACCGCCGCGACCCGCGCGGTGCGGCGACGGTCGTGCGCGGGTACGAGCAGGACCCCGGTCTGCCGGGGGTCGAGGCGGCGCTCACGCGCTTCCTGCACGACGACTGGGCGGTGCTCGGCCGGCGGCGGGACGGCGAGGTCGAGGGGCTGGCCCTCGGCGTGCACCGGCGGTTCAGCGCGCACGTCGCGCTGCGCGGGCCGGAGCGTGCGCTGGCGCGGTCGGTCGACGTCGGCGCCGGCCGCCACCTGTACTCGCTGTTCGGCGGTCGCGTCCCGCTCGACAGCGCGCCCGTGTCGGTGGCGCGCGCCGTCGCGGAGCTCGCCGAGTGGGCCACGCTGCGCGTCGGCACGACGGGCTGAGCGGTGTCCGTGCCCGGCCGCCGGCCGGACGCTCGGGTGCCTCGGAGGAGCGCGCCGTGGTGAGCGGGCCCTGGCCCGACCACCCGGGTGTGCTGTCCCGGCTCGTGCGCCCACCGGAGCTGCGGGACGGCGACGCGGTGTCGTACGTGGACGCCACCTGCGACGCGCGATCCGCCGGCGGCCGCGCCCGCCTCGACCTGCCCCTGCTCTCCGACCACGAGGAGATCCCGTGATCGTTCCCGGCGCCGAGCAGCCGGCCGCCCGCGTCGACGGGCAGGTCGGCACGTGGCGATGACGTGGGGTGTGTTCGTCCTGGGAGCCCTTGCCGGGCTCACGCTGGTGGTCGCCGGTGCGGCGATCGTCCGCACCGGGCGCGCCCGCGAGCAGAGGGCGGCGCCCGTGCCGGCGACGGTCCTGGCGGTCGACGGTCGGTACCTCGACCTCGGTTACCACGTCGACGGCCGGCCCTTCCGGCACCGCGGCCGCTCCGCACGCTTCGTGCGTGGCCCGCTGCCGGCTGCGGGCACGCGCATCACGGTCTACGTGGACCCGCAGCGGCCGGCCGTCGCGCAGGCACCCGGGGAGCTCCGGCTCGCGGCGTCGCTCGGCTGGGTGCACCTGGCGTGCGGCGTCGTCCTGCTCGTCGCGGTGGCCGTCATCACCCTCCACCTCGTCGGCGGGGACAGGTGACGTCGCACCCGGGTGGGCAGAAGGTCCACGGGTTCCCCGCCCGGCTCGTGAACCGGGCGCTGGTGCGGTACGTCGGGTGGGGCGAGGCGGTCCGGCCGTCTCGGCGGCCGGAGGCGGTCGACGCGCTCGCGCCGCCGGGGCGCGCCACGGACCTGCGGGCGGTCGTCGTCGCGCTGCACGACGAAGCGGACGGGATCGACGTGCCGGCGTCGGCGGCGGTCGACCGGAGTCTCGTGCCCGCGTTCGCCGCGGTGCTGCGCCCGCGGCACCCGTGGCTGGACGACGAGGCCGTCGACGCGCTGTGCTGGGCGTCGCGCTACCGGCGCATGTACGAGTGACCCGGCGGGTGCCGGACGGCGAGGAGGACCGATGAGTGCTGGGGGCGACGTGCGCCGTGACGTGGCGGCGGGGACGTCCGGCGACGCGCCCTCCGTCGGGACGGCGGCGCGCGGACCGGTGCGCCTGCGCCGTGCCGTCCCGGCCGACGCGGCGGCGCTCGGTGCCCTCGTCGCGGACGTCTACGTCGCGGACGGCCTCGTGCCCGCCGACTCGCCGTACGTCGGCGAGCTGCGGGACGCCGCCCACCGCGTGGACCACGCGCACGTGCTCGTCGCGACGGTGCCCGGGGACGACGGCGCCGACGACGTGCTCGGCACGATCACGCTGGCATCGGCGGGCACGCCGTACGCCGAGATCGCCCGCGACGGCGAGGTGGAGCTGCGCATGCTGGCCGTGCGGCCCGACGCACGCGGCCGGGGGCTCGCCGCCGTGCTGGTGCGCGCCGCCCTGGCCGAGGCCGCCGCGACGGGCGCCCGCCGCGTCGTGCTCACCACCCTCGAGGCGATGCGGACCGCGCAGCGCCTGTACGACCGGCTCGGGTGGGTGCGCACGCCGGAGCGCGACTGGGCGGTCGGCCGCCTGCCGATGCTCGTCTACACGTGGGACGTGCCGGCGGCACCGGGCGCCCGGGTCGAGGCGGCGACGTGGCCGCCGTTGCGCGTTGAGCACGTCGGCCCGTGGCAGGTCGGCCTGTCGGACGGGTTCACCCAGCGCGCCAACTCGGTGCTGCCGCTGGGGGAGCCGGACGACCTGGGCGCGGCGGTCGACGCGGTGGAGGCGCTGTACGCGGCCGCCGGTCAGCCCGCGGTGTTCCGGGTCGGGGACCCCGGCGCGGCGTCCGGGCTCGTCGACGAGCTCGACGCCCGCGGGTACGCGCGCGGCGTGGTCACGGACGTGCTCGTGCGGGAGCCGGTGGCCCCCGCCGCCGTCGACGCGCTGCCCGAGGGGCTCGCGCTCCGCGTCGCGGACGCGCCCGACGAGGCGTGGCTGGACACCTGGGTCGGCCTCAAGGGCGGCACCCGCGACACGGGCCGGCGGCTGCTCGCCGGGGCGCCGGCGGTGCACCTGGCCGCCGTCGGCCCGGACGGCGTGCCGGTCGGGATCGTCCGCGCCGCACTCGCGGACGGCTGGGCGGCGCTGTCGTGCCTCCAGGTCGCGCCGTCGGCGCGCCGGCGGGGGCTCGGCCGGGCGCTGACGCTGCTCGCGCTGCGGGAGGCGGCCGGGCGCGGTGCGACGCGGGCGTTCCTGCAGGTCGAGGCGGACAACGGGGCGGCGCACGCGCTGTACGCGGGGCTCGGCTTCGTCCCCGCGCACCGGTACGCGTACCGCCGTCAGGCCGTCGCCGGAGCGCCCACCGCCACCTGCTGAGCGGCCGCCACGGCCGGCACCACGGCCGGCACCACGGCCGGCACCGCGAACAGCACGGCGGACCTCACTGCGCGGCGGCCACCGCCGGCGCGACCAGCCGCGCGTCGACCGCCGCCGGCGACAGCACGTGCTCGGCCGCCATCGCCGCGGCGCCCAGCACGCCGGCGCGCTCACCGGTCCGCGACGCGACGATGCGCAGGTGCTGCGTCGCGAGCGGCAGGGACCGCGCGTAGACGACCTCGCGGATGCCGGCGAGCAGGTGCTCGCCGGCGTCGGCGACGCGCCCGCCGATGACGATGACCGACGGGTTGAGCATGCTCACGGTCGCGGCGAGCACGGCACCGATGCTGCGCCCGGCCTCGCGCACCGCGGCGGACGCGGTGACGTCGCCCGACCGGACGAGGGCGACCACGTCGCCGCCCGAGCCCGCCGGCAGCCCGCGCGCGGCGAGGTCGGCGGCGAGCGCCTGCCCGGACGCGACGGCCTCGAGGCAGCCGGTGTTGCCGCAGCGGCACGGCCTGTCGGCGCCGCCGGGCACGGCGATGTGCCCGAGGTCGCCGGCGGCACCCTGCGCGCCGCGCCGGATGCGGCCGTCGGTGACGATGCCGGCGCCGATGCCGGTGGCGACCTTGACGAACAGCAGGTCCGCGACGCCGGACCAGCAGGTCACGTGCTCGCCGACGGCCATGATGTTGACGTCGTTGTCGACGAGCACGGGCGCGTCGAGGAGCCGGCCGAGGAGGCCCGGCACGTCGGCGTCGTCCCAGCCGGGCATGATCGGCGGGTTGATGGGCCGGCCGGTGGCGTGCTCGACCGGTCCCGGCAGCCCGACGCCCACCGCGGCGAGGTCGCCCGGGGGTCGGTCCGCCTCGTCGAGGAGCCGCTGGCCGAGCTCGGCCACGCGGTGCAGGACGACGTCGGGCCCGTCGGCGATGGTGATCGGCTCGCCGTGCTCGGCGAGGACGGTGCCCGCGAGGTCGGTGACCGCGAGGCGCGCGTGCGTGGCGCCGAGGTCGACGGCGAGCACGACCTCGGCGGCGGGGTGGAACGCGAACGTGGCGGGCGGTCGGCCGCCGGTGGACGACGACGCACCGGCGGGTGCGACGAGGCCGGTCGCGAGCAGCGCGTCGACGCGTGCGGCGACGGTCGAGCGCGCCTGACCGGTGACCGCGGCGAGGTCCGCCCGGGTGCGGGGGCGGCCGTCGCGCAGCAGCTGCAGCAGGTCGCCGATGCCGGGGGAGCGGGTGGTCCGCAGCGGCTCGTCCATGCGCACAGTGTCGCCTCCTCGCCGCGGTCGCCGGACTTCGGCATGTCACGGTGGGATAACTCTGCCAGCCGACGCGCAACTTTTGCTTGACCGTCGGCATAAGTGCCCGTACGTTCCTCGGCATGGTCAAGGACGACCCCGCCACGGCTCCCGCCGCACTGACGACCCCCACGGACGCGATCCTGCGCATGCGCGGCATCGTCAAGCAGTTCCCCGGCGCCCGGGCGCTCGACGGCGTGGACCTCGAGGTCCGCGCGGGGGAGGTGCACTGCCTGCTCGGCCAGAACGGCGCGGGCAAGTCGACGCTCATCAAGGTGCTCGCCGGCGCCCACCAGCCTGACGAGGGCGAGATCCTGCTCGACGGCAGCCCCGTCACCATCGCGCACCCCGTCGCCGGCCTGCGGCTCGGGGTCGCGACGATGTACCAGGAGCTCGACGTCGTCGACGGCCTGTCGGTCGCGGAGAACGTCTGGCTGGGGCACGAGATGGCGTCCGGCGGCTTCACGCAGCGCCGCGCCGCCGCCCAGCGCACGCGCGCGCTGCTCGCCCGCCTCGGCCACCCGGACCTGTCGCCGCACCGCGAGGTCGGCTCCCTCTCGGCCGCGGGCAAGCAGATCGTCAGCATGGCGCGCGCCCTGTCGCACGACGCCCGCGTCATCGTGATGGACGAGCCGTCGGCCGTGCTCGACAGCGAGGAGGTCGCCAACCTCTTCCGCGTCGTGCGCGAGCTCACCGCCCAGGGCGTGGCGGTCGTCTACATCTCGCACCGCCTCGAGGAGATCCGCCAGATCGGCGACCGCATCACCGTCCTCAAGGACGGCCGCACGGTGGCGCAGAACCTCCCGGCGGCGACCACGGCGACCCCCGACCTGATCCGCCTGATGACCGGTCGGACCGTCGAGTACGCAATCCCACGGCGGCCGGCCGTCCCCGCCGACGCGCCGGTCGTCCTGCGCGTCGAGGACCTCACGGTCCGCGGCGCGTTCGCCGACGTGTCGTTCGACGTCCGGGCCGGCGAGGTGGTCGGGCTCGCCGGGCTCGTCGGCTCCGGTCGCTCCGAGGTCCTCGAGGCCGTCTTCGGCGCCCGCCGCGCGCACGCCGGCCGGGTCAGCGTCGACGGGCGTCCCGTGCACGGGTCCGTCGGTGCCGCGGTCAGGGCGGGCATCGGCCTGTGCCCCGAGGAGCGCAAGAGCCAGGGGCTGCTGCTCGACGAGCCCGTGTACCGCAACATCACGCTCTCGTCGTTCGGCCGCACCGCGCGCGGCGCCTTCCTCGACGAGCCGGCGGAGCGCCGCGTCGCCGAGGAGCAGATCGCCGCCCTCGACCTGCGCCCGGCCGACCCCGACCGCGCGGCGCGCACCCTGTCCGGCGGCAACCAGCAGAAGGTCCTGCTCGCGCGCTGGCTCGTGCACGGCTGCCGCGTGCTGCTCCTCGACGAGCCCACCCGCGGGGTCGACGTCGGCGCGCGCGCCGAGATCTACGCCCTGATCGCGCGCCTGGCCGAGGCCGGCACCGCGGTCGTCGTGGTGTCCAGCGAGATCGACGAGGTGCTCGGTCTCTCCGACCGCGTCCTCGTCCTGTCCGAGGGGCGCGTGGTCCACACCGGGCCGGCGTCCGAGATCGACGAGCACCGGGTGCTCGACCTCGTCATGGAAGGAAGTGCCGCGTGAGCGACCAGCACCTCACGGCCCACGTGCCCGCGGACGAGTCCGCGCGCGTGGAGGACGCGAGCGCCGCCGCGCGCCCGCGCCGCAACCTCCTCGCCGGTGCCGCCGGGCGCAACCTGGGCCTCGTCATCGCGCTCCTGCTCATCTGCGCCGTCGGCGTCGCGACCGCCGGGGAGCGCTTCGCGAGCCTCGACAACCTCATGACGATCCTGCGGCTGGCCGCCGTCATCGGCGTGCTCTCCGTCGGCGTCACCTTCGTCATCACCGCCGGCGGCATCGACCTGTCCGTCGGGTCCGTCCTGGGGCTCTCGTCCGTCTGGGCGTCCACCCTGGCGACGCAGGCGATGGCGGAGCAGTACCACTGGGTCGTCATGGTCGTGTGCGCGCTCGCGGTCGGCCTCGGCGCCGGCCTCGTCAACGGCGTGCTCATCGCGTACGGGCGGGTGGTCGCGTTCATCGCGACCCTGGCGATGCTCGTCGCGGCCCGCGGCCTGGCGGAGATGATCGCCAACCGGCAGACGCAGGTCGTCCGCGTCGAGGCGTTCCGCGACTTCTTCCGCTCGGACCTGCTCGGCATCCCCGTGCTGGTGTGGATCTTCGCGGTCGTCGCCGTCGCCGGCTGGGTGCTGCTCAACCGGACGACGTTCGGCCGCCGCACCGTCGCCGTCGGCGGCAACCCGGAGGCCGCGCGGCTGGCGGGCATCAACGTGCGCCGGCACACCATGTACCTGTACGCCCTCGCCGGCCTGGCCGCGGGGATCGCCGGGGTCATGATGCTCGGCCGCACCACCGCCGGCAGCTCGACGAACGGCCAGCTCTACGAGCTCGACGCCATCGCCGCCGTCGTCGTGGGCGGCACGCTGCTCGCCGGCGGCCGGGGCACGATCGTCGGCACGGTCTTCGGCGTCCTCATCTTCACGACGCTGACCAACGTCTTCACGCAGAACAACCTCTCCATCTCGGCGCAGGCCATCGCGAAGGGCGTCATCATCGTCGCCGCCGTGCTGCTGCAGCAGCGGATCGCCGAGCGCTCCCGCGCGAGCACCTGACGGGCATCCGGCACGCGCCGCCCGTCACCCGCACACCCCTGCACGCCCTGTTCCCGCGCAGCCCCCCGATCGAGGAGGATCGTCATGTCTGCACCCCTGCGTCACCGCTGGCTCACCGTGGCCGGCACCGCCGCCGCACTCGCCCTGGTGGTGACCGGCTGCACGTCCAACGCCCCCCAGGACACGCCCGACGAGGGCACCGCCCCGGCCGCCGTGCCCGGCACCGAGAACGACGAGCCCGGCGACACGGTCACGATCGGCTTCTCGGCCCCCGCCGCCGACCACGGCTGGATGGGCGCCATCACGCGCGCCGCCGTCGCCGAGGCGGACAAGTACGAGGACGTCGAGCTCGTGCAGGCCGAGGCGACGAACGACGTCAACCTGCAGATCAGCCAGATCGAGCAGTTCATCAACGACGGCGTCGACGCGATCGTGCTCCTGCCGTTCGACGGCGCCGCGCTCACCGAGGTCGCGCACCAGGCGATGGAGGCGGGCATCGTCGTCGTCAACGTGGACCGCGAGTTCGACGACCCGAACGCCGCCCGCACCACCGTGCTGGGCGACAACTACGGCATGGGCGTCAGCGCCGGCGCGTACATCTGCGAGCAGTTCGGCGACCAGGGCGACGCGAAGGTCGCCGAGATCGCCGGCATCGACTCGCTGCCCCTCACGCAGGACCGCAGCCAGGGCTTCGCCGACGCGCTGTCCGAGTGCGGGCTCGAGGTGAGCAACCGCGTCGCCGCCGACTTCACCGTGCAGGGCGGCGAGGCCGCCGCGGCGAACCTGCTGCAGGCCGCGCCGGAGCTCGACGCGATCTGGAACCACGACGACGACCAGGGCGTCGGCGTCATGGCCGCCATCGAGAACGCGGGCCGTGACGAGTTCATCATGGTCGGGGGCGCCGGCTCGAAGAACGTCATGGAGTCGATCAAGGCGGACGACTCGGTGCTCAAGGCCACCGTCGTCTACCCGTCGACGCAGGCCGCGGACGGCGTCAAGCTCGCCCGGCTCCTCGTCCAGCAGAAGGCGATGAGCGACCTCGTCGAGGTGGAGGTGCCGCGCACCGTGCAGCTGTACGCGCCCGTGGTCACCAAGGCCAACGTCGACGAGTACCTGCCGACCGCGTTCGAGTCCTGACCCGCGCGCCGGGCGGGCGGACCGCCCGCCCGGCGCCCCGACCCACGAGGAGGACCCCGTGGCAGACACGCTCCCGCGCCTGGGCATCGGCATGGTGGGCTACGCGTTCATGGGCGTCGCCCACTCGCACGCCTGGCGCACCGCCCCCCGCTTCTTCGACCTGCCGCTGGCACCCGACATGGCGGTCGTGGCTGGCCGCGACGAGCGGGCGGTCCGCGCGGCCGCCGACCGGCTCGGCTGGCGCGACGCCGAGACCAGCTGGAAGGCGCTCGTCGCCCGGGACGACGTCGACCTCGTCGACATCTGCACGCCCGGCGACACGCACGCCGACATCGCGGTCGCCGCGCTCGAGGCCGGCAAGCACGTGCTCTGCGAGAAGCCGCTCGCGAACTCGGTCGAGGAGGCCGAGACGATGGTGCGCGCGGCCGAGGCGGCACGCGCCTCGGGCGCCCTCGCCACGGTGGGGTTCACCTACCGGCGCGTGCCGGCCGTGCAGCTCGCGAAGCGGCTCGTCGACGAGGGTCGCATCGGCACGGTCCGGCACGTGCGCGCGCAGTACCTGCAGGACTGGATCGCGGACCCGCAGGCGCCGCTGTCGTGGCGGCTCGACCGCGCGAAGGCCGGCTCGGGCGCGCTGGGCGACATCGGCGCGCACGTCGTCGACCTGGCGCAGTTCGTCACGGGGGAGCACCTGACCGGCGTGTCGGCGGTGCTCGAGACGTTCGTGCGCGAGCGCCCCGTGGCGGCGTCGTCCGCGGGGCTGTCCGCGACGGGCTCGTCCGGGGGAGAGACGGGGCCGGTCACGGTGGACGACGCCGCGGTGTTCCTCGCGCGCCTGTCGGGCGGGGGGCTGGCGACGTTCGAGGCCACGCGGTTCGCGTACGGGCGCAAGAACGCGATCCGCCTGGAGATCAACGGGTCGGCGGGCTCGCTCGCGTTCGACTTCGAGGACATGAACGTCCTGCACTACTTCGACGCGAGCCAGCCGGCGTGGGAGGCGGGGTTCCGCCGCATCGTGGTCACGGAGCCCGAGCACGCCTACGTCGGCGCGTGGTGGCCGGCCGGGCACGGGCTCGGGTACGAGCACGCGTTCACGCACCAGGCGGTCGACCTCGTGCGCGACGTCGCGGCGCACCGCCAGCCGCGGCCGTCGTTCGCGGACGGGCTGCAGGTGCAGCGCGTCCTCGACGCGGTCGAGCGCTCCGCCGCGGACCGCAGCACCTGGACCGACGTCCCCGCACCCACGACCGACACCTCGACCGGCACCTCGACCCGCACGGAGGCCTGACGATGACGCGCCCGATCACCCTGTTCACCGGCCAGTGGGCCGACCTGCCGTTCGAGGAGGTCGCCCGCCTCGCGTCGGGGTGGGGCTACGACGGCCTCGAGATCGCGTGCTGGGGCGACCACCTCGACCCATGGCGCTGGGACGACGACGACTACGTCGCCGGCCGGCTGGCCGTCCTGGAGAGGTACGGCCTCAAGGTCTGGGCGATCTCCAACCACCTCAAGGGCCAGGCGGTCTGCGACGACCCCATCGACCAGCGGCACCGCGACATCCTGTCCGACCGGGTGTGGGGCGACGGCGACCCCGAGGGCGTGCGGCAGCGCGCGGCCGAGGAGATGAAGCACACCGCGCGGCTCGCCGCGAGGCTGGGCGTGACGACCGTCGTCGGCTTCACCGGCTCCTCCATCTGGAAGTACGTCGCGATGTTCCCGCCGGTCTCCGCCGAGCTCGTCGAGGCCGGCTACCGGGACTTCGCCGACCGGTGGAACCCGATCCTCGACGTCTTCGACGAGGTCGGCGTGCGGTTCGCGCACGAGGTGCACCCGAGCGAGATCGCCTACGACTGGTGGACCACGGTCGCCGCCCTCGAGGCGATCGGCCACCGCGAGGCGTTCGGCCTCAACTGGGACCCCAGCCACTTCGTCTGGCAGCAGCTCGACCCGGTCGACTTCCTGCTCGAGTTCCGGAGTCGGATCTACCACGTCGACTGCAAGGACGTGAAGCTGCGCCTCGGCAACGGCCGCAACGGCCGGCTCTCCTCCCACCTGCCGTGGGCCGACCCGCGCCGCGGCTGGGACTTCGTCTCGACCGGCCGCGGCGACGTGCCCTGGGAGCCGTCGTTCCGGGCGCTCAACGCGATCGGCTACGACGGACCCGTCTCGGTCGAGTGGGAGGACGCGGGCATGGACCGCCTCGTCGGCGCGCCCGAGGCGCTCGCGTTCGTCCGCGCGAACCTCTTCGACCCGCCGACCGCGGCGTTCGACGCGGCGTTCAGCACCCGCTGACGCCGGGCTCGGCACGTCCGGACGGGCGCCACCGCGGGGTGGAGGGCCCCGCGGTGGCGCCGCCGCTCCGGGCGCCGATACTGGGCAGATGATCTCGACGGACCTCGCCATCGCCCTGCAGGCCGCCGGCCTGCGCTGGCAGCCGCGGCCCGGCGACCGGTTCGCGATCCAGGGCGCCGACCTCGACGGCGACGTCTTCACGATCTCCGACATGGTCGTCGAGCCGCACGAGTACGAGACCGGCACGGTGCTCGGCTTCAACGGGACGACCGAGTGGGCGCTGGACTCGGTGCGCCAGGAGGACGCGCTCTGGCTGCCGCGCGAGGACCAGCTGCGCGAGCTGCTCGGGCGCGCGTTCCGCAGCCTCGCGCGCTCGACCGACGGCCGGTACCAGGTGCTCGTGGAGTTCAGCGGGCAGCCGGAGCGCGTCTTCACCGCCGACGAGGCCCCCGACGCCTACGGCGAGGCGCTCCTCGCGCTGGTCAGCGCCGCGACGTCCCAGGTCGCCTGACGGCAGGCGGTTCGGCTCCGCGTCACGCGCCCCCGCGGGTGATTCACCTCCGCCGGACCCGGACCGCGGGCTCGCCGCCCGTAGGTTGACCGCCATGGGGCGGGGCAGGCGGTCGGGTCGTCGTCTGCACGCTCCCGCCGCGCCCCGCCACGGCCCGGGGCGCGCATCGAGGCGTGCGCCCGGACGAGGGACCACGTCGGGGGGCGCGGATGGGAACAGGGTCCAGGCTGCTCAGCCTCGGGGAGGTGCAGGAACAGCTCGGCCTGACTGCCGACCAGGTGCGCGAGCTCGTGCGCAGCGGCGCGCTGCCCGTGCTGCGCATCCTGGACGTCTGGCGCGTCGAGGCGGCCGCCGTCGACCGGTTGATCGACACGGCGCGGGAGGCGTCCTGGGCGCACCCCGAGTGGTGTGACGGCGCGGGGGCGTCGCGCGCGCGCCGCGGGACGGGGCATCGCACGCCCCACCACGGCGTCGGGTGCACCGACGAGGAGGGCGACGACCCGTCGTCGCACCCGCAGCGCGGGCCCGTCCGCGTCGGCTCTCGGGAGCCCGCCGCGGCGCAGCGAGGGACGAGGACGCCCCACCCGCCGCTGACGCACCAGCAGCGGCGCGTCCTCGCCCTCATCGGCGAGGGCCTGCCGAACGACGAGATCGCCGCACGCCTGTCGCTGCAGGTGAGCACCGTCAAGAGCCACGTCGCCCGGCTCCTGCTCCGGCTCGACCTGCCGGACCGGGGCCGCCTCATCGCGCACGCCTGGCGCAGCGGGCTGCTCGAACCGACGGGGTGAGCGCGGGGCCGTCGGGCCCGGCCGGCGA
>NZ_JBHUZW010000048.1:0-27587 GCF_042667215.1 Cellulomonas sp. NPDC057328
GGTGCCGGGTGGTGCTGCGGGCCCGGTGTCGGGCCGGTGGGGGCGGGCGTCGCCCGTCAGGCGTTGCCGTCGAAGAGCGAGGTCACCGAGCCGTCGTCGAACACCTCGCGGATCGCGCGGGCCAGCAGCGGCGCGATGGACAGCACGGTGAGCTGCGGGAACCGGCGCTCCTCGGCGACCGGCAGCGTGTCGGTGATGATGACCTCGCGCGCGCCGCAGGACTGCAGCCGCTCGACCGCGGGGTCCGACAGCACGCCGTGCGTCGCGGCGACGATGACGTCCTTCGCGCCCGCCTCGAGGACGACGCGGACCGCGCCGGCGATCGTGCCGGCCGTGTCGATGAGGTCGTCGACGATGACGCAGGAGCGCCCCTCGACGTCGCCGACGACGCGGTTGGCGACGGCCTTGTTCGGGCTGCGGACGTCCCGGGTCTTGTGCACGAACGCGAGCGGCCCGCCGCCGAGCTTGGCGGCCCACTGCTCGGCGACGCGGATGCGGCCCGCGTCGGGCGAGACGACCGTGACGTTCGACGTGTCGACGCGGGTGCGGACGTACTCGACGAGGATCGGCTGCGCCCAGAGGTGGTCGACCGGGCCGTCGAAGAAGCCCTGCGTCTGCGCGGCGTGCAGGTCGACGCTCATGATGCGGTCGGCGCCCGCGGTCCGGAACAGGTCGGCGACGAGGCGGGCGGAGATCGGCTCGCGGCCGCGGTGCTTCTTGTCCTGCCGCGCGTACGGGTAGAACGGCGCGATGACGGTGATCGTCTTGGCCGACGCCCGCTTCATGGCGTCGACCATGAGGAGCTGCTCCATCAGCCACTGGTTGATGGGCGAGCAGTGCGACTGCAGGATGAACGCGTCCGCGCCGCGCACCGACTCCCCGAACCGCACGTAGATCTCGCCGTTGGCGAAGTCGTACGCCGTGGTCGGCAGCAGCTCGATGCCGAGGTGCTCGGCGACGTCCTGCGCGAGCTCGGGGTGCGCGCGCCCCGACGCGAGGACCAGGCGCTTCTCGCCGTCGCTGGAGGTGATGCCGGTCATCGCGTCGTTCCCTCGTCCGTCGTCGTGGCCGTGCCGTCGCCGTCCGCGAGGCGCTGGGGCTGGCCCGGCAGGTCCGGCGGCGGTGCGACGCGCTCCCCCGCGGCCGCGGCCCGCTCCCGCTCGGCGCGGGCCTGCGGCGACAGGCCGCCGATGTCCTGGGTGCCGCGGGCGCGCGTGGCCGCCTCGGCGGCCGCGGTGCCCGACCGGGACCGCACGACCCAGCCCTCGATGTTGCGCTGCGAGCCGGCGCTCACCGCGAGCGCACCCGGCGGGACGTCGCGGCGCACGACCGTGCCGGCGCCCGTGTACGCGCCGTCGCCCACGACGACCGGCGCGACGAACATGTTGTCCGAGCCGGTCCGCGCGTGGGAGCCGATGACCGTGCGGTGCTTGTTCACGCCGTCGTAGTTGACCGTGACGGACGCGGCGCCGATGTTCGAGTGCTCGCCGATCGTCGCGTCGCCCACGTAGGACAGGTGCGGGATCTTCGAGCCGGTGCCGATCTGCGCGTTCTTCGTCTCGACGAACGTGCCGATCTTGCCGCCGGCGCCGAGGTCGGTGCCGGGGCGCAGGTAGGCGAACGGGCCGACGGTCGCGCCCTCGCGGATCACCGACAGCGACCCGTGCGTGCGCACGACCGTCGCGCCGGGGCCGACCTCGACGTCCGTGAGCGTGGTGTCGGGGCCGACCGTGGCGCCCTCGCCGACCGTCGTCGCGCCGTGCAGCTGCGTGCCGGGCAGCAGCGTGACGTCGCGGGCCAGCTCGACGTCGACGTCGACCCACGTGGTCGCCGGGTCGACGACCGTCACGCCCTGGCGCATCCAGTCGTCGAGCAGGCGGCGGTTGAGCTCGGCGCGCAGCACCGCGAGCTGCACGCGGTCGTTGACGCCCTCGACGCTCATGCGGTCGTCGGTGCGCAGCGCGCGCACGTGGCCGCCGTCGCCGCGTGCGATCGCGAGCACGTCGGTCAGGTAGACCTCGCCCTGCGCGTTGTCGCGGCCGAGCCGCGCGAGCGCCGCGCGCAGCACGCGCGCCTCGAACACGTACACCGACGTGTTGATCTCGGTGACGGCACGCTGCTCGTCGTCGGCGTCCTTCTCCTCGACGATGCCGAGGACGTCGCCCGTGCCGGGCTCGCGCAGGATGCGGCCGTAGCCCGTGGGGTCGGGGACCTCGGTGGTGAGCACCGTGACGGCGTTGCCGTCGGCGGCGTGCGCGGCGAGCAGCTCGGTGAGCGTGCCGGCGTCGAGCAGCGGCACGTCGCCCGCGACGACGACCACCGCGCCGTCGAGCACCGAGTGCGCCGCGGCGCCGTCGGCCGCGCGGTCGTCCTCGCCCTGCGCGGCGGCGGCCTGCGCGGCGCCGTCGAGCGCCGTCATCGCGACCTGGACGGCGCGGCCCGTGCCGGGCACGTCGTCCTGGTCGACGAGCAGCGCCCCGGGGTCCACCTCGAGCACGTGCGCGGCGACGCGCTCCCGCTCGTGGCGGACGACCACGGCCACCCGCTCGGGCTCGAGCGCCCGCGCCGAGGCGAGCGCGTGGCCGACCATGGAGCGGCCGCCGAGGGTGTGCAGGACCTTGGGTGTTGCCGAGCGCATCCGTGTGCCCTCACCCGCTGCGAGGACGATGACGGCTGCGGGGCGGGGGACGTCCACCAGTGGTGCTCCTCGCGTCGTGCCCGGGACGGGCCGGGTCGTCGTGCGTCACGAGACTCTACCGCCGCGCCGGAGGCGTCCCGGCAGCCCCGGGCGACGCGCGGCGCCCGTGAGCGGGGCCCTGTGGCCGGACTCACGCGCCGCGCGCACGCGCCGCGGCCGCCGGCCGGCGTCGCGGGTCAGGTGAGGTCGTCGTGGTCGCCGCGGGTCCACGCGGCGTGCCGGGCGGCGGAGCGCAGCACGACGGCGCGCGCGTCGCGGGGCACCACGCCGCCCGCGAAGTTGTTGTAGAGCCGCTCGAAGGGCCACCGCGCGACGTGCGCCGCGACCCGCTCGGCGACCGCCCCCGACAGCGGGATGCGGTTGGGGTAGCTGCGCATGAAGCTCACCGACGTCCGGTCGGGGTTCGCGAAGACGGTGTCGCCCGTCAGCAGCACGCCGTGCCCCTGGGCACCGGCCGCCCAGTGCAGGACCGCGCTGCCGGGGAAGTGCCCGCCCGGCTGGCTCAGCGTCACGCCGGGCAGGAGCTCCCGCTCGCCGTCCCACGTCTCCACGACCGGGTCCGGCCGCGCGACCCACCCCGCGTCCGCCGCCGCGACGAGCACGGGCGGCCCGCCGAGGGCGCGGCTCCACTCGACCTGGACCCCGTACATGTGCGGGTGGCTCGCGACGACCGCGACGACCTCGCCGAGCGCGCGCACCGCGGCGACCGCGGCGTCGTCGAGGAAGGCCGGCGGGTCCCACAGCACGACGCCGTCCGGCGTGCGCACGGCCTTCGCCTCCTGGCCGATGCCGACGCCGGGCGCGGTGGTCAGGCCGAGCAGGTCCGGCTCGAGCTCGTGCACGTCGACGCGCGTGCCGCCCGCCGCGAGCTCCTCGAGCGTCGTCCAGCGCTGGCCGTCGGCCGGCACCCACTGCCGCTCGTCGGCGCAGATCGCGCACACCTCGGGCCGCTCGGCGTGCTCGACGCCGCACGTCGCGCAGATCCAGAACGTCATCGTCCCTCCCGGTCCCGCCGTCGGGCCGCGGGTGCGTGCGGCGCCCGCGGGCTCCGCCCCCAGGATTCGAACCTGGACCGCAAGGCTCCAAAGGCCTGCGTGCTGCCGTTACACCAGGGCGGACCGGCCGCCCAGTCTGCCAGCCCCGCACGGCACAATGGCCGCGTGGCCGACCCCAAGCGCACGCCGCGCTCGCGCATGACCGGGACGCAGCGACGCGCCCAGCTGCTCGACGTGTCGCGCACGCTGTTCGCCGAGAAGGGCTTCGACAACACGAGCGTCGAGGAGATCGCGGCGCGCGCCGACGTCTCCAAGCCCGTGGTGTACGAGCACTTCGGCGGCAAGGAGGGCGTCTACGCCGTCGTCGTCGACCGCGAGATCCAGGCGCTCACGGGCGCGCTGACGGGGGCGCTCGAGGGCGGCGGGCACCCGAAGGCGCTGGTCGAGCGGACCGCGCTCGCGCTGCTGTCGTACATCGAGACGTCCGAGGCCGGGTTCCGCATCCTGGTGCGGGACTCGCCGGTCGCGCAGGCGACGGGCACGTTCTCGAGCCTCATCGGCGACGTCGCGACGCAGGTCGAGCACCTGCTCGCCGACCAGTTCACCAAGCAGGGCCTCGACCGGCGCACCGCCCCCATCTACGCGCAGATGCTCGTCGGCATGGTCGCCCTGACGGGCCAGTGGTGGCTCGACGCGCGGCGCCCGCAGAAGGCGGAGGTGGCCGCGCACCTGGTCAACCTCGCGTGGAACGGCCTGTCCGGCCTGGAGCGCCGGCCGCAGCTGACGAAGGGCACGGAGAAGGGCACGGAGAAGGGCACGGAGCCGGCGCGCGCCGCCGGGCGTCCCTGACCGGTGGCCCGCGACGACTACCCTTCCCCCATGGCCGAGACCGAGCTCGGCCGCGCCCCCCAGGACGAGGTCGACCGCATCGTGCTCGCGTGGGAGCGGGAGCGGCCCGACCTGGACGTGCGACCCCTCACGGTGCTGTCGCGCGTCAGCCGTCTCGCGCGCCACCTCGACCTGGCGCGGCGCGGCGCCTTCGCGCGGCACGGCCTCGAGACGTGGGAGTTCGACGTGCTCGCGGCGCTGCGCCGCGCGGGCGCCCCGTACCGCCTCTCCCCCGGCGCGCTGCTCACGCAGACCCTGGTGACCAGCGGGACGATGACCAACCGCATCGACCGGCTCGCCGAGCAGGGGCTCGTCGAGCGCCTGCCGTCCCCCGACGACCGGCGCGGCGTGCTCGTGCAGCTCACGCCCGCGGGCCTGCAGCGCGTCGACGAGGCGTTCGCCGACCTGCTCGACGTCGAGGCGGGGCTGCTCGGCGACCTGCCCGAGGCGGACCGCGACCGGCTCGCCGCCCTGCTGCGCGACGTCCTCACCCTGTTCGACCGGTCGTGACGTCGGCGGGCACGCCGTCGACCGGCGCACCGTCGACCACCACGCCGTCGTGACGACGCCCGGGCCCGTGCCACGCGTGGCGCAGGGCACCCTGCTCGTCGCGCTGCTGCTCGTCGCGCTCAACCTGCGCGGCCCGATCACCGCGCTGGCGCCCGTCGTCGACCGGCTGGGCGCGGACCTGGGGCTCACGCCCGCGTCCGCCGGGCTGCTCACCGGCGTGCCGGTGCTCTGCTTCGCCGCCCTGACGCCGCTGGCCGCCGTCGCGCTCGCGCGCGCCGGCACGACGCGGATGCTCGCGGCCGCGCTGCTCGCGATCCTCGCGGGCACGCTGCTGCGCTCGTTCGGCGGGACGACGGGCGCGTTCGTCGGGACCGTCGTGCTCGGCGCCGCCATCACGGTCGGCAACGTCGGCGTGCCCCTGGTCATCGGCCGCGACTTCCCCACCCGCGTGCCGCGGGTCATGGGCCTGTACTCGGCGGTGATGAACGCGGGCGCGGCGCTGACGACGCTCGGCACGGCCCCGCTCGCGGCGCTCGTCGGGTGGCGGTGGGCGCTCGTCTCGTGGGGCGCGCTGACGGTCGTCGCGCTGGGCGCGTGGGCGCGGGTGCACGCGCGCGCCGCGGGGAGGACGGCCACGCGGTTGGCCGCCGGCGCCGCGGTGCCGGACGCCGGCGCCGCGGGGGCCGCCACCCCGACGCCGGCCGCGCCGACCGCCCCCGTGCGCGTGCTGCGCCGGCGCGTCACGTGGCTGCTGGTGGTCGCGTTCGCCGGGCAGGCGTCCGCCTACATGGGCGTCACGGCGTGGCTGCCGTCGGTGCTGCGCGACGAGGCCGGGCTCGGGCGCGCGGCTGCGGGCGCGGGCGCCGCGGTGTTCCAGGTGCTGGGCGTCGTCGGGAGCCTGGTCGTGCCGCCGCTGCTCGCCCGGCGCGGGGTGTCGCCGCGCGCGGTCGTCCTCGGCATCACCGCGTGCTGGCTCAGCCTGCCGCTGGGCCTGCTGCTGGCGCCGGCGGGGTGGCCGCTGTGGTCGGTGCTCGCCGGGCTGGCGCAGGCGGCGAACTTCGTGGTCGTGTTCACGGTCGTCGCCACCGTGGCGGGGTCGGCGGCCGCCGCCCGGCGCATGTCCGCGACCGTGCAGACGCTCGGGTACGCCGTCGCCGCCGCCACGCCGAGCGTCCTCGGCGCGGTGCACGAGGCGACGGGCGGGTGGACGGCGCCGCTGCTCGTCGTCGCCGGACTGCTCACGGCCATGTCGGTCACGCACACGACCGCCGCCGGGGCGCTGCGCCGGCGCTGACCCGCGCCCCGGCGCTCACCCGCGTCCCGGCACCGACCCGCGTCCCGGCACCGACCCCGCGTCAGTCGCGCGGCTGCTCCACCAGCGCCGCGAGCCGGTCCAGCCGCTGCTCGGCGGGCAGCCGGTGCCGGTCGAGCCAGCGCAGCGCGGGCCGCACCGCGTCGGGCACGAGCCGGTACGTGCGCACGCGGCCCGTCTTGGCCGACGTGACGATGCCCGCCTGCTCGAGCACGCCGAGGTGCTGCGTGACCGCGGGGAGCGACATGGGCAGCGGCGCGGCGAGCGTGCTCACCGACGCGGGCCCCTGCGCGAGCCGCTCGACGAGCGCCCGGCGCGTGCCGTCCGACAGCGCCTGGAAGACGCGGTCGAGACCGGGGTCCGCGACGGGCCCCGCCGGGCGCTCGCCCGCGCCGTCGCTCACCCGACGACCTCGGCGGCCTCCAGCCACGCCGACTCGAGCTCCTCGCGCTCCGCCGCGAGCGCGCGCAGCTCGGCGTCGAGCGCGAGCACGGCCTGGTGGTCGGTGGCCTGCGCGGCCATCCGGTCGTGCAGGGCGGCCTCCTGCGCGGCGATCCGCTCGAGCCGGCGCTCGATGCGCGTGACCTCCTTGCGCGCCGCGCGCACCTCCGCGGCGGACGCCCCCGCCGGCGCGGCCGCCGCCGTCGCGGCACCCGGTGCGCCGGCGCCCACCGCGGCGGCTCCCCCGCCGCCGGCCAGGGCCGCCGCGCGCCGCTCGAGGTACTCCTCGACGCCGCCGGGCAGGTCCCGCAGCCGCCCGTCGCCGAGCAGCGCGACCTGCCGGTCGCAGACGCGCTCGAGCAGGTACCGGTCGTGCGAGACGACGATCAGCGTGCCGGGCCAGCCGTCGAGCAGGTCCTCGACGGCGGCGAGCGTGTCGGTGTCGAGGTCGTTGGTCGGCTCGTCGAGCAGCAGGACGTTCGGCTCGCCCACGAGCAGGCGCAGCAGCTGCAGGCGCCGGCGCTCGCCGCCGGACAGGTCCCGGACCGGCGTGCGGGCGCGCTCGCGCGTGAAGCCCAGCCGCTCGACGAGCTGGCTCGCGCTCACCTCCTTGCCGCCGATCACCATCGTCCGCTTCTCACGCTCGACGGCCTCGGTGACGCGCAGGTCGGCGACCTCGTCGAGGTCCTCGACGTCCTGGCGCAGCTCGGCGACCTGCACGGTCTTGCCGCGCTTGACGCGGCCGGACGTCGGTTGCGCGCGGCCGGTGAGCAGCCGCAGCAGCGTCGACTTGCCGGCGCCATTGACGCCGACGACGCCGTACCGGTCGCCCGGGCCGAGGCGCCACGTGACGTCGTCGAGCAGCACGCGCCCGTCGGGCAGCGTGTACGTCACGCCCTCCAGGTCGAGCACGTCCTTGCCGAGCCGCGCGGTGGCGGTGCGCGCGAGCTCGAGCGAGTCGCGCGGCGGCGGCTCGTCGGCGATGAGGGCGGCGGCCGCGTCGAGGCGGAAGCGCGGCTTGGAGGTGCGCGCCGGGGCGCCGCGGCGCAGCCACGCGAGCTCCTTGCGCAGCAGGTTCTGCCGCTTGGTCTCGATGGTCGCGGCCTGCTGCGCGCGCTCGGCACGGGCCAGCACGTACGCCGCGTAGCCGCCCTCGTACTGGTCGACGACGCCGTCGTGGACCTCCCACGTGCGCGTGCACACCGCGTCGAGGAACCAGCGGTCGTGCGTGACGACGACGAGCGCGCCCGAGCTGCCGGCGTACCGCTCGCTCAGGTACCGCGCGAGCCAGGCGACGCCCTCGACGTCGAGGTGGTTCGTCGGCTCGTCGAGCACGAGCACCTCGTCGTCGCGCACGAGCAGCGCGGCCAGCGCGACCCGGCGCCGCTGCCCGCCGGACAGCGTCGCGAGGTCGGCACCGAGGTCGACGTCGGCCAGCAGGCCGCTGTGCACGGCGCGGACGCGGGCGTCGGACGCCCACTCGTGCGCGTCGGCGGACCCGTGCACGGCGTCGAGCACCGTGCCGGAGCCGAGGTCGTCCCGCTGGTCGAGCAGCGCGACGCGCGTGCCGCCCGCGCGCGTGACGCGGCCCGTGTCCGGGTCCTGACGGCCGGCGAGCACGCGCAGGAGCGTCGACTTGCCGGCGCCGTTGGGGCCGACGACGCCGATGCGCTGGCCGTCGTCGACGCCGAGGCTGACGCCGTCCAGGAGGGTGCGGGTGCCGAGTGTGAGGTGGACGCTGTCCGCGCCGAGCAGATGAGCCATGTCGGGCTCATCCTCCCAGGTGCACCGCCAGGGCGTCGAAGATGCCCCGCGTCCCCTCCTCGCGCTGCGCGGCGCTGTCGAGCCCGTCGAGGTGCACGCCCTGCTCGGTGTAGCGCAGGTGGGTGCGGTCGCCGTCGGGCTCGAGCTCGTAGGTGGCCAGCGACGTCGAGATGTGGGCGCCGTCGAGCCACATGTCGTACGTGAGGACGAACCGCTCGTGCTCGACGACGTCGGTGTACGTCGCGACGTAGCGGCTGAGCACCCCGCCGTCGAACCGGCCCTCGTCGACGGCCGTGCCGCCGGCCCGGAAGTCGTCGGACTCCTCCGTCTTGGTCCAGCCCTCGCCCGCGCCGAACCACGCGCGCTTCTCGTCGAGGTCCGCGAACGCCCGCCACACCCGCGCGACGGGCGCGTCGAACGTGCGCTCGATCACGAACGTCGAGTGGGCGACGGAGCGGGTCGTGCCGGTGGTGCTCGTGGTGCTCGTCATGGGTCCTCCTCGGCCGGGGCCCACGCCGGACGGCCGGGCCAATACTTAGGCTGTTGCTTAAGTATTGGCCCGGCCGTCGTCGGCGGTCAAGACCTCAGTCGTCGGCCGACCGGGCGAGCGCCTCGCGCACCGCGACGCGGCCGCCCATGCGCAGCACCGACCGCTCGTAGATGCGCGCCGCCACCGCGATCACGGCGAGCGTCGCGGCGACCAGCACGACGAGCGCCACCAGCGGCTCCCACCACGCGGCCTCGTTGAGGAACAGCCGCACCGGCATGCCGACCGGCGCCGTGAACGGCACGAACGACATGATCCGCAGCACGAGCTCGTTGTCGTTGAAGAAGACGACGAGGAAGTACGGCACCATCGTCAGCCAGATCGCCGGCTGCAGGACCGTCCCGGTGTCCTCGACGCGGGACACCAGCGACGCGCTCGCCGCGAAGATCGCCGCGAGCAGCACGAACCCGATCGCGAAGAACACCACGAACCACACCATCGGCATGCCGATGAGCGTCAGCACGTCGTCCTGGCCCGTGACCACGAGCCCGAGCACCGCGACCGCCGCGATCGCGGCCGTCTGCCCGAGCGCGAGCACCGAGTTGCCGAGGATCTTCCCCGCGAGCAGGGCCCGCGCCGGCACCGCCGACAGCAGGATCTCGACGATGCGCGACTGCTTCTCGGTCACCGTGTTCTGCGCGATCATCGAGCCCGCGCCGATCACCGAGGTCATGAAGACCAGGCCGAACGCGAACGTGATGAGGTAGCGCAGCCCGCCCTCGGCGGGTGCGGGGTCGAGCAGCTCGACCTCGGGCGCGGCCGTGAGCGCCTGCACGACGGCCTCGGGGGCGTCGTCGAGCGCGAGGACGGCGACCCCGAGCGGCTCGCCGCCCGGCACGACCGCCGCGTCCACCTCGCCCGAGCGCACGGCCTCCTCGGCGGCGGCACGGTCGGCGACGTCGCGGACGTCGAGGCCCGGCGCGCCGTCGACGCTGCCCGCGACCGACGACACGACCGCGACCGGGGTCTCGCCCGGCTCGCGCTGGCCGACGACCGCGCTGATGACGATGCCGGCGAGGATGGCGAGCAGGAGCACCGCGGTCGAGATGAGGAACGACTTCGACCGGACCTGCGACGTGATCTCGCGCTCGGCGACCAGCAGCGTGGCGCGGCCGAGCGACGGCGCCTGCGGCGCGTGCGCCGCGGGCGCGGGGTGGGACGTGGTGCTCATCGGACGACCTCCGGCTCCTGCGTGCGGCCGGCGGCGTCGGCCGGCTCCTCGTCGGTGATGACCTCGCGGAAGATCTCCGCGAGGGACGGGCGCAGCGGGGCGAACGACTCCACCGGCCCGCGGGCCAGCGCGGCCGTCAGCACGCGCTGCGCCGTCGCGGCGTCCGCCTCGAAGACCGCGGTGCCCGCGGCCAGCTCGTCGACCCGGACGCCCGGCTCGTCGCGCAGCCAGCCCATGTCGCCGGCGACGACGATCTCGTGCCGCTCGGTCGCGTGCGCCCGGCGCAGCTCGTCGCGCGAGCCGGCGGCGCGGATGCGGCCGCCGGCGATGATGACGAGGTCGTCGCACAGCCGCTCGACGACGTCGAGCTGGTGGGACGAGAAGAGCACCGGCACGCCGCGCGCCGCACGCTCGGCGAGCACGCCCTGCACGACCTCGACGGCCATGGGGTCGAGGCCGGAGAACGGCTCGTCGAGGACGAGCACCTCGGGGTCGTGCACCAGCGCCGCGGCGACCTGCGCGCGCTGCTGGTTGCCGAGCGACAGGTTCTCCACCGGGTCGTCCGCGCGCTCGGTCAGCCCGAGCCTGTCGATGAGGTCGCGGGCCCGCGCGTCCGCCGCCGCCTTGTCGAAGCCGTGCAGCCGCGCCAGGTAGGTGAGCTGCTCCGCGAGCTTCATCTTCGGGTACAGCCCGCGCTCCTCCGGCATGTAGCCGAAGCGTGCACGGCGCGCGCCGTCGAGCGGGCGACCGTCGATCGTGACCGTCCCGGCGTGCGCGGACAGCACGCCGAGGATGATGCGCATCGTCGTCGTCTTGCCCGCGCCGTTGCCGCCGACGAACCCCGTCAGCCGGCCGCGGCCCACCGTGAAGCTCACGTCGTCGAGCACGCGCCGGTCGCCGAAGGACCTGCTGACGCCCTGGAGCTCGAGCATCGTCCTCTCCTCTCGCCGTGTCCGGCGAGCGCCGGACGTCCTGGTGACGACGCTAGGCGGCGCGGGGGTGCCGGCACCTCGGGCGGGCGGCCGATCCTGCGGCTCATCCCCGGGACGGAGACGGGCCGGGCGCGGCGCGCCGGGCTCGGCCGGGCGGGCGACCTTGCAGGTCAGCCCCCGAGCAGGTCAGCCCACGAGGCCGTGCTCGTGCGCGTACACGACCGCCTGCACGCGGTCCCGCAGGCCGAGCTTGGCGAGCACGTTGGAGACGTGCGTCTTGACCGTCGCGCGGCTGACGACGAGCTCGGCGGCGATCTCGTCGTTGTTGAGCCCGCGCGCCACGAGGACGAGCACCTCCGACTCGCGCTCGGTCAGCGGCACGAGCGGCGCGGCCGTCGACACGGGTGCCGGGCGGGCGTCGACGGCGCGGGCGATGACCGCGCGCGTGACCTCGGGCGCGAGCAGGCCCTCGCCGGCCGCCGCGCTGAGCACCGCCTCGTGCAGCTGCTCGGGCCGCGACGTCTTGAGCAGGTAGCCCACGGCCCCGGCCTGCAGCGCCTCGAGCAGGTAGTCCTCGCGGTTGAAGGTCGTGAGCACGACCACCGCGGCGTGCACGTCCGGGTCCGCGACGATCCGCCGCGTCGCCTCGAGCCCGTCCATGTCGGGCATCTGCACGTCCATGCACACGACGTCGGGCCGCACGGCGCGGACGACCTCGACGGCCTCCGTGCCCGTGCTCGCCTCGCCGACCACATCGACGTCCGGGTGCGCCGAGAGGATCGTCCCGATCCCCGCCCGCAGCAGCGCCTGGTCGTCCACGAGCACGACCCGCACCCGCTCACCCATCGGTGGTCTCCCGTCCCGTCGTCGCACCGCGTCCCGCGCCGTCGCCGCCCGCGACCGGCACCCGCACGCGCACGAGGAACCCGCCGCGGCGCAGCCGGCCCGCCTCGAGCGTGCCGCCGTCGGCCGCGACCCGCTCCCGCATGCCGGCCAGGCCCATGCCCGTGCCCGGCGCCGGGGCCGCGCGGCGGGCCGTGCCGCCGTCGTCCGACACCTCGAGCTCGACCTCGCCCGGCAGCCAGCGCAGCCGCACGTCGGCCCGCGCGGACGGTCCGGCGTGCTTGCGGGTGTTCGTGAGCGCCTCCTGCGCGATGCGGTAGAGGTTGAGCGACGTCAGCGGCGACAGCCGCGCCGGCTCGCCGACCTCCTGGTACGTCACCTCGAGGCCGCCGGCGACGGCCTGCTCGACGAGCCGCGGGATGCGGGCGACGTCGAGCGACGCGAGCGCCTCGTCGGGGGCACTCGGCGGCACGGGGACGCCGGACACCGCGGCGGCGCCCTCGCGCAGCGTGCCGAGCAGGCCCTGCAGCTCGACGACCGCCTCGCGCGCCGACTCCTCGACGTGCCCCAGCGCCGCGGCGGCGCGTGCCGGGTCGGTGCCGAGCACCGTCCGCGCCGCGGCCGCCTGGACGCCCATGAGCGACACGTGGTGCGCCACCGCGTCGTGCAGCTCGCGCGCGATGCGCAGCCGCTCGAGCGCGACCGCCTGCGCCTCCGCCCGCACCCGCTCGGCCTGCAGGAGCCGCGTGCGCCAGGCGGTGCGCTCCCGCTCGCGCGCGGACGCCCACGCGTGGTCGCCGAACCACCACGAGCCCGCGAAGTACAGGACGTTGGTGAGCAGCTGGATGAGCATGTACGCCACGAACGGCGAGAAGGCGCCGACCCGGTCGAGTCCCAGGTCCTCGTCCGGGTCCGTGGCCGCGAGGAAGATCGACACGAGCAGCCACGTGAACATCGCCGTGACCACGACGGCCCGCACCCAGAACGCGCGCGTGCGCGACTGCTCCCACGCGCCCACCGTGTACAGGGCCATGAACAGCGCGATGTTGCTGAACAGCTGCTCCGGCACCAGCAGCGCCTGGCCCACGATGAACGCGACGCCCGCGACCACCGCGACCGCGCTGGGCCAGCGGCGGCGCACCGCCAGCGGCAGCGTCTGCGCCGCGAGGAGCAGGGCGGAGAGCCAGCCCTCGGCCGGGTCGGGGATCAGCCCGGTGACCCGCCACATGACCGAGCTGAGGATCGCCCCGACGAACAGCGACACCCCGAGCAGGACGTCCCAGCGCAGGTCGTCCGGCGTGGGCGGGCGGCGGGACCAGCCGGCGACGTCGGGGTCGCCCGCCGCGCCGACGCGCGGCAGCGGCGCCGGCACGCCGGTGCCGGAGGGGACCACGGCCACCCGTCAGTCACCCGCCCCGACGACGCGCGCGCCCGGCACGGGCCCGGACGCCGTGAGCACGCGGTCGGCGACGCCCGAGGCCGTGAACGCCGCGGCGATCGCCAGCGCGTGCTGCCGGCTGCGCGCGAGCGCCGCGACCGTCGGGCCGGACCCCGACACGACGACGCCGAGCGCGCCCGCGTCGGTCGCGACCGCGAGCGGCTCCGCCAGGCCCGGGTCGAGCTCGAGCGCGGCCGGCTCGAGGTCGTTGTGCAGCGCGGCGCCGAGGGCTGCGGCGTCGCCCGCCCGCAGCGCCTGCATGAGCGGCACGTCGTCCTCGTCGGTCAGCGGCTGGGCGTCGTGCCCGCGCAGCTCGTCGAACGCGCGGTACACCGCCGGGGTCGACAGCCCGTGGTCCTGCACGGCGAACGCCCAGTGGAACTCGCCGCGGCTCAGCGCGGGCGTGAGCAGGTCGCCGCGGCCCGTGCCGACGGCCGTGTGCCCCACCAGCGCGAACGGCACGTCCGAGCCGAGCTCCGCCGCGATCGCGACGAGCTCGTCGCGGGACAGGCCGGTGCCCCACAGCTGGTCGCACGCGAGCAGCGCCGCGGCGGCGTCGGCCGACCCGCCCGCCATGCCGCCCGCCACCGGGACGCCCTTGACCAGGTGCAGGTGCGCGGCGTCGTCGACGCCCGCGTGGGCGGCGACCGCGCGCGCGGCGCGCAGGGCCAGGTTCGACTCGTCCGTCGGCACGTCGTCGGCCTGCGGGCCCTCCGCGCTGACCCGGAACTCCCCCGCCGTCCGCGCGACGACCTCCTCGTACACCGACACCGCCTGGAAGACGGTCGACACCGGGTGGTAGCCGTCCGGCCCGACGGGTCCGACGCGCAGCGACAGGTTCACCTTCCCGGGCGCGCGCACGCGCACCGCACGCTCGGGCAGGTCGTGCACACCGCTCACCGTCACGGTGCCACTGTGCCAGGTCGGTGCGGGAGCGGCCGTCCGGCGGCGGTGAGCTCCTCGGCGATGCGGGCGAAGGCCGTCACGTCGAGCTGCTCGCCCCGGACCTGCGGGTCCAGACCCGCGCCGCGCAGCGCGGCCTCCGCCGCGGCGGGCGACCCGGCGAGCTGCGCGAGGGCCGAGCGGAGCGTCTTGCGGCGCTGCGCGAAGGCCGCGTCGACGACCGCGAACACGTCCGCGCGCGGCACCGTGGTGGTCGGCGGCTCGCGCCGGTCGAGGCGCACGAGGGCCGAGTCCACGTTCGGCGCGGGCCAGAAGACCGCGCGTCCCACGGTCGCCGTGCGCCGAGCCGCCGCGTACCACGCCGCCTTGACCGACGGGACGCCGTACGTGCGGCTGCCCGGCGGCGCCGCGAGGCGGTCCGCGACCTCGGCCTGCACCATGACGAGGCCGCGCTCGAGCGCGTCGAACCGCTCGAGGAACGTGAGCAGCACCGGGACGGAGACGTTGTACGGGAGGTTGGCGACGAGGGCGGTCGGCGCGGGGTCGGGCAGCGCGGTGACGGCGAGCGCGTCGGCCGTGAGCACGGTGAGCCGGTCGCGGCCGTCCGCGTCGGTGAGGCGGACCTCCCGCCGGTCACCCTCCTCGCGCACCGGGCCGACCGTCAGGCCCGGCACGTGCGCGGCGACCGTCGACGGGAGCAGGCCCGCCAGGACCGGGTCGATCTCGACCGCCACGACGTCCGCCCCCGCCTCGAGCAGCCCGAGCGTGAGGGACCCCAGCCCGGGTCCGACCTCGACGACGCGCTCGCCCGGCCGCACGTCGGCCTGGCGGACGATCTTGCGGACCGTGCCCGCGTCGAGCACGAAGTTCTGCCCGAGGGTCTTGGTGGGGCGCACGCCGGCGCGCCCGGCGAGGGCCCGGATCTCGGCAGGCCCCAGGAGCGCGACGTCGGATGGCATGGCCCCGAGCCTAACGAGCGCCCGGCGCCCGCCGTCCGGCGGCACGGGCACCGCCGTCCGGCGGCGAGGGCACCCCCGTCCGGCGCCGGACGCACCGCGGCCCCGCCCCCGACGAGCGGGGACGGGGCCGGCGACGGCGTGCGGTCAGCTGAACAGGTTCTTGCCGCAGTGCGGCCACTGCCCGGCGCCCGAGCGGTTGTAGAGCATCTTCGCGCGGGCGGTCTGCTCGTCGGCCGACGCCTGCGAGGGCAGCCCGGCGCCGCCGACCGCCTGCCAGGTGGCGACGGAGAACTGGTACAGGCCGTGGTACTTGCCCGTCGACGACACCGCGTCGGGGCGGCCGCCCGACTCGCAGCGGGCCAGCGCGGCCCAGTTGAGCGAGTCGGCGTCGCCGCCGGCGGTGATGGGACCGGCCGTGCCCGACGGGGCGGCCGCGGCGGGCCGGGGTGCGGCGGCGGGCTTCGGCGCGGGGCGCGCCTTCGTCCCGACCGACACGACCTCCTCGACGGGCGCCTGCGTCACGGCGTCGGAGACGGGCTCGCGGGCCTCCTCGGCGCCGTCGACCGTCGTCACGCGCTCGACGACCGTGCGCACACCCGGCACGCCGGCCTGCGCCACGGCGCGCTCGCCCGTGAACCGGGCGGCGTCCTCCTGCTCGCGGGAGGTGAACGGCACCTCGTGCGTCGTCGTGACGTCCTGCACGACGACGCGCTGGACGACCACGTCGACGTCGCCGCCGCCGTCGCGGACGACGCGCACGCGGTCGAGCGCGCCGAGCGTCACGCCGAGCTCGCCGAGCACGTCGGCGACCGTGGCGTCGGCCTCGGGGACCGCGAGGACCTGGCCGTCGACGTGCACCTCCGCCGCACCGCGGACCGTGAGGTCCAGCGGCATCTCGGCGCGGCCGTCGGCCGACGAGCGCGAGGCGACGAGCGCGACGCTGGTCGCACGGGACGACAGGTCCTCGAGCGCCTCCTGCGCGCTGAGCGCGGTGGTCCAGACCACCTGCTCGCTGCCGTCCATCGAGACGGTGACCGCGTTGGCGTGGCGCACGACGACCTCGAGGCCGTCGGTGAGCGCGCCGGACGCGGAGACGGTGTCGCGCTCGCCGACCACGACGCCCTCCTCGGCGAGGAGGCCCTCGACCGAGCCGGCGAACGTGGAGACGTCCTGCAGGCGGCCGTCGACGTCGAGCACGACGTCCTTGTGGGCGTGGGCGTAGCCGGCGGTGCCGGCGCCGAGCACGAGCGCGGCGGCGCCGGCCGTGATCGGGAGCCAGCGGCGGCGGCGGGCGGGGGCGGTGGCCGTGCCCGCGGCGGGGGCGGCGGTGGTGTCGTCGGGCAGACCGGGCTCGGCTGCGTCGCGGGAGGTGGGTCCGAGGAGGCGGGTCGAGAACTGCACGGGGCTCCAGCCGTCGTCGTGCCCGGGCACGGGGAGCGGTGCGCCGTGGCGCCCGGCGGGCGCGCACGCCCGCCTCAGCAGCGCGGGCGGGCCTCGGCCCCACCGGCCCGGATCCCCGATCCGGCCGTCAGCGGGCGCAGGTCGCGGCCGCTCGCCGCGCCGGCGGCCGGCCCTCGCAGGGCACCGCCGGTCAAACGCGACACGCGACCGTAACGGGATTGTGACCCGGATGCCAAGCGAGTGAGGCGGACGTCACGCGACGCCCGCCCCGACCCGACCTCTGCCCGCCCCGCGTCCCGCGGGGTCAGTACCAGTTCTTCGCCTGCGAGTGCGCCCACGCACCGCAGGGGTTGCCGTACCGGCCGGAGATGTAGCCGAGGCCCCACGTGATCTGCGTGGCGGGGTTCGTGCGCCAGTCGGCGCCCGCGCTCGCCATCTTCGAGCCGGGCAGCGCCTGCGGGATGCCGTACGCGCTCGAGGAGGGGTTGTCCGCGTCGACGCGCCACCCGCTCTCCTTCTGCCACAGCTTCAGCAGGCACGCGAACTGGTCGTCGCCCCACCCGCGCGCCGTCACCATCTCCTTGGCGATGGCCTGGGCGGTGCCCGGCTCGACCGCCACCTCGGACGGGTCCGGCAGCGCGGCCGTCCCCACCCGGACCACCTGGTCGACGGGCGCCACCGTCACGACCGACGCCACCGGCGTCCGGCCGACCACGACGCCGCCGACCACGTCGAGCGCGTACGTCGTGGTCCGCACGCCCGCGCGGCCCGCCGTCTGCACCTTGCGCGTGCCGGTCACGAGCGTGGCGTCCTCGACCTCGCGCTCGGCGAACGGCACCGTCTCCGTGACGGTCTCCCCCGAGCTCGCGGCGCGCGTCACCATGACGACGAGCCCGTCCACCGCCGCGGCGTCGAGCGGGACCGAGACGCGGTCGCCCTCCTCGAGCACGAGGCCGATGTCCCGCAGCGCGTCGCGCACCGTGCCACCGCTGCTCACGCCGTCGATGACCTGCCCGTCGACGACGAGGTGCACGGTCTTCTGCGTCGAGACGCGGAGCACGTCGCGGCCCACCTCGGCCGACCGGGACGCCGACAGGCGGACGTCGTCGCGCAGCCCGAGCCCGTCGACGGCCTCGCCGACGGTGAGCGCGGTCGTCCACACGGCACGTTGCTCGCCGTCGACCTCGACCGCGATCTCGCGGCCGTGCCGCACGACCACCTGGTCCGTGCGGCCGACCGGGGCGTCGAGGGCCGGCGCGACGAGGTCGCGCTCGCCCACCTCGATCTCCGCCGCGGCGAGCACGTCGCCCACCGTCCGGCCGAACGCCTGCACCTCGACCTCGCGCCCGTCGACGTCGACCGTCACGTCCTTGTGCAGGGCGGCGAAGGCCGTCGTCCCGCCCACGACGAGGGCGAGGACGGTGGCCTGCGCGACGCCGTGCCCGAGCCGGTGAGCGGCGCGCGGGCGCGCGGCGGCGCGGCGGGTGCGGTCGGGACCGGTCACGGTGTCCTTCGGGTCGGCGGGAGGGGTCGCGTGCCCTGGGTCGTGCGTGGTCGGGTCGTGCGTGGTCGGCGTCGTGCTGGTCGGCGTCGTGCTGGGTCGTGCTGGTCGGGCGCCTGCGTGGCAGGAGACCCGCCCTGGTCATCGGCACCGGCGCCGGGCTCCTTGACGACCCCGGGCCGGACGGCCGTCCGACCGCGCGCCGTCACAGACCGTAACCGATCCGTGACACGGGGACCACCCGCGCCCCCGAACCCGTGGACGGGCGCGGGCACGGACCGGCGCCGGCCCCGGCGCCCGGCTCACCAGGGGCCGTAGACCGCCTCGGCCGCCGCGGACACCTGCCGGCACACGTCCTCGAGCGGCCGTCCCGTGACCTCCGCGACGGTGCGGACAGTCCCCGGCAGCAGGTACGGGGCGTTGGGGCGCCCGCGGTACGGCTGCACGGTGAGGTAGGGCGCGTCGGTCTCGACGAGCACGAGCTCCGGCGGCAGCACGCGCAGCGCGGCCCGCAGGTCGTCGTTGGCCGGGAAGGACACCGGCCCGGCGAACGAGCAGTACCACCCGTGGCGGGCGGCGACCTCGGCGAGGGCTGCGTCGCCCGAGAAGCAGTGGAAGACGGTCCGCGCCGGGGCGCCGTCGTGCAGCAGCACGTCGACGACGTCCGCGTGCGCGTCCCGGTCGTGGATCTGCAGCGCGAGGCCGAGCTCCTTCGCCAGGGCCACGTGCGCGCGGAACGACTCCCGCTGCACCGCCCGTCCGCGCTCCCCCGCGCGGAAGAAGTCCAGGCCCGTCTCGCCGACGGCCCGCACGCGCGGGTTGTCCCGCGCGACGGCGGCCACGCGCGCGACCGCCTCGTCCAGCGGCACGTCGTGCCGCGGCTGCGGGTCGGGGTCGAGGCCGTCGGGCGCCACCTCGCGGACGCCCGCGTGCAGCACCGCCTCGTTGGGGTGGATCGCGACCGCGCCGAGCAGCGCGTCGTGCGCGCGCACCACCGCGTCCGTCCAGGCGAGCGCGTCGAGGTCGCAGCCGACCTGCACCATCCGGGTCACCCCGACCTGCGCCGCGCGCGCGAGGTGCGCGGCGAGGTCGGGGTGCACGTCCGGGTCGGCGGGGTCCCAGCCGTCGGCGCGCCAGTCGACGACCGACTCGAGGTGCGTGTGGTCGTCGACGACGGGCAGCGGCAGCGGCTCGGGGGCGGGCGGCCAGCCGCGCTCGCGCTGCTTGCGCGCCATCAGCCCTGGCGCAGCCGGTCGAGCTCCTCCTCGACGATGGCGTCGTCGAGCTTGGTGAACACCGGCGTCGGCCTCGCGATCGGCGTCCCCGGCACCACGGCCCGCGGCTCCCACGCCGCGACCGTCTCGCCGAGGCGGTAGTCGCCCGTGATGACCGGGTAGTGCCGGGAGTCGTCGTCCAGGTCGGTGACCTCGTCGATGCGCGGCATCGGCGAGAGGGTGCCCGTGCCGCCGAGCGTCTCGTGCACCTGCTGCGCCGCGAACGGCAGGAACGGCGCGAGCAGCGTGTTGAGGTCGCTCACCGCCTGCGTCGTCGTGTGCAGGACGGTCGCGAGGCGGTCGGGGTCCTCCTTGAGCTTCCACGGCTCGGTCTCGGAGACGTACCGGTTCGCCTCGCCGACGACGCGCATCGCCTCGCCGAGCGCGGCGCGCTGGCGGTGCGCGCCGACGAGCTCGCCGACCCGCCCGAACGCCGTCGTCACCTCGGCGAGCAGGGCCTCGTCGACCGGCTGCCGCTGCCCCGGCTCGGGGATCGCGCCGAAGTTCTTGTGCACCATGCTCGCGGTCCGGTTGACGAGGTTGCCCCAGCCGGCGACCAGCTCGTCGTTCGTGCGGCGCTTGAACTCCTGCCACGTGAAGTCGACGTCCTGCGTCTCCGGGCCGGCGACCGAGATGTAGTAGCGCAGCGCGTCCGGCTGGTAGCGCGCGAGCATGTCGCGCACGAGGATGACGACCCCGCGCGACGAGGAGAACTGCTTGCCCTCGACGTTGAGGAACTCGCTGGAGACCACCTCGGTGGGCAGGTTCAGCGAGCCGTACGCGCCGGGCTCCCCGCCGCGCGCGCCCTTGCCGTCGTACCCGAGCAGCTCCGCCGGCCAGATCTGGCTGTGGAACGTGATGTTGTCCTTGCCCATGAAGTAGTACGACAGGGCCGACGGGTCGTTCCACCAGCCGCGCCACGCGTCGGGGTCGCCGCTGCGGCGGGCCCACTCGATCGACGCCGACAGGTACCCGATGACGGCGTCGAACCAGACGTACAGCCGCTTGTTCGGGTTCTGCTCCCAGCCGTCCAGCGGCACCGGGATGCCCCAGTCGATGTCGCGCGTCATGGCGCGCGGGCGCACGTCGTCGAGCAGGTTGAGCGAGAACTTCAGCACGTTGGGGCGCCACGCGGTGCGCGTGCGCAGCCAGTCGCCGAGGGCGTCGACGAACGCGGGCAGGTCGAGGAAGAAGTGCTCCGACTCGACGAACTTCGGCGTCTCGCCGTTGATGCGGCTGCGCGGGTTCTTCAGCTCGATCGCGTCCAGCTGGTTGCCGCAGTTGTCGCACTGGTCGCCGCGCGCGCCGTCGTACCCGCAGATCGGGCACGTGCCCTCGATGTACCGGTCGGGCAGCGTGCGGCCCGTCGACGGGCTGACCGCGCCCATCGTCGTGCGCTCCACCATGTACCCGTTCTTGTGCACCGTGCGGAACATCTCCTGCACGACCGCGTAGTGGTTGCGCGTCGTGGTGCGCGTGAACAGGTCGTACGACAGCCCGAGCTGCGCGAGGTCCTCGACGATGACGCGGTTGTACCGGTCCGCGAGCTCCTGCGCGCTCACGCCCTCCTTGTCGGCCTGCACGAGGATCGGCGTCCCGTGCTCGTCCGTGCCCGACACCATGAGCACGTCGTGCCCCGCCATGCGCATGTACCGGCTGAACACGTCCGAGGGGACGCCGAACCCGGCGACATGACCGATGTGACGGGGGCCGTTGGCGTAGGGCCACGCGACGGCCGACAGGATGCGGGACATGCGCCGATCCTAGGTCGGACGGCCGTCCGCCCCGTCCGGCTTTCCGCCCGTCGGGCGGGTCGCCGGGTCCGCGCCGGGCGCCTGCGGGTCGTCGTGCCCGCCGTGGTGCGGGTCGTCGTCCGCGTCGTCGTGCGCGTCGTCGTGCGCGCGCGGGGCGGTGTCGCCGCGCCGGCCGAGCCGCACGAACGTCGCCGTCGGCTCCGACACGTCCCACGACCGGTCCTCGGCGTCCTCCTCCGCGCGGCGCAGCGCCTCCTCCCCCGCGATGGCCTCCGCCTCGACGGCGAGCGGCGCGACGCGGGCCTCCGCGAAGGTCGGCACCGGCACGGGCACCGGCACGGGGGACGGGGCGCCGGCCGGGATGGGCTGCGTGTCGAGGTCGCCGCCGGTCCCCGCGCCCGGCACGGGCGGCCAGGACGGCGCGGGGCGCGGCGGCGGGACGGACGGCGGCGCGGTCGGGGCCGCGGGCCGCAGCGGTGCCGGCGGCGCGGCCACGCCCGGCACGAGGCGCGCGTGCGCCGCCGCGACGGTGTCCGGCGTGCCCGTCGGCGTGAAGATGAGCGCGCACAGGTCCCGGTAGGTGGCGTCGGGGTGCGCGACCCAGTCGATGCTGCGCAGCGCCTGGTCCTGACCGGCGGACTCGAGCAGGAACTGCCCGTAGCCCAGCAGCTGCCCGAGCACGGACCGCGAGTACCGCATGTCCGTCACCTTGAGCAGCGGCATCATCCCGATCTGGTGGGTGACCAGGCCGGTGAGCAGGAGCATCCGCTTGTCGGTCGCGACGAACCACTCCACGCGCCACAGGAGCACGCGCCAGCCGAGCCGGGCGAGCGCCGCGAGCCACAGCCACCACAGCCACAGCGCGCGGTCGCCGAGGGCCGGCTGCAGCGCGAGCGTCGCCCACGCGACGAGCACGAAGACGGCGAGGCACGTGAGCGCGGGCTCGAGCAGCTTCGCCCAGTGCCGTCGCATCGCCAGCACGACCCGCTCGCCGGGCAGCACGTACCGCCGCAGCAGCCGGTGCGACATGACGATGCGTGTCGCGCGGTCCGCGCCCATGTCGTCACCCCTCCCGCCGCGCCGCCGTGCCGCCGCCGCACCGCCCGCCTACTGCGCGAGGTTGCGGAAGAACTCCCCGAAGCCCTGGATCGCGCCCCACAGGAAGTCCCAGATCGCCCGGACGACGTCCGCCGCCCGGTCCGGGTTCGTCACGACCGCGTAGACGAGGAAGATGACGACGACCCACATGAGAATGCTCCTGGCCCTCGCCGGCATGACCGCTCCCTCTCAGGTCCACTGATCGGCGCACACAGTACCGATCGACACGAACCCGGACAGCACGGACACGCCCGGGGTCGCGTGCGGATCCGGTCGCGCGCGGCGGGCGGCCCGCCTGGAGGGTCGTCAGCCGACGCGCACGCGCAGCAGGCGGTCGTCGCCCGGGCGGGGGTCGCCGCGGCCGTCGGTGTTGTTCGTCAGCACCCACAGCGACCCGTCGGGCGCGACCTCGACCGCGCGCAGCCGCCCGTGCTCGCCCACCAGCAGCGGCTGCGGCGTGCCGACGCCCGCGGCGTCCTGCGCCGGGTCCGCGAGCGCGGCCGGGTCGACCGGCCGCAGCGGGACCCGCCACAGCGTCTCGCCGCGCAGCCCGGCGAGGTAGACGCCCTCGTCCGTGACGGCGAGCCCGCTGGGCGACGCCTCGTCCGTCGACCACTGCGCGACCGGGTCGGCGAACCCGTCCGCCGCGCCGCCGGTCCCCTCGACCGACGGCCAGCCGTGGTCGGCGCCCGCGTGCAGCACGTTGAGCTCGTCCCAGGTGTCCTGCCCGAACTCGGCGGCGAACGCGCGGCCGTCCGGCGCCCACCCGATGCCCTGCACGTTGCGGTGCCCGCGCGTCCACACCGGTGAGGCGGGGTCGGGGTTGCCGGGGGCGGGGGCGCCGTCGGCGGTGACGCGCAGGACCTTCCCGCCGAGGCTGCCGGGGTCGGGTGCGAGCGCGGTCCGGTAGATGTCGCCGGTCGTGACGTACAGGGCGCCGTCGGGCCCGAACGCGAGGCGGCCGCCGTTGTGGTTGCTGCCCCGCGGGATGCCGGTGACGACCGCGCGGGTGGGCCCGAGGGTCGTGCCGTCGAGCGTGGCGCGCAGGACCCGGTTGTCCTGCGCGGCCGTCAGGTACAGCACGAGGTCGACCGGCCCGCCCGGGGCCGCGCCGGGCACGACGGCGACGCCCAGCAGGCCGCCCTCGCCGCGCGGCACCGTGGCGGCGGCGACCTCCTCGGCCCCGGGGCCGGTCACGTCGGTCACGGCGCCGTCGGGACCGACGACGACCAGGCGGGCGGCGTCGCGCAGCGTGACCACCGCCCGCGCGTCCGGCAGGAACGCCAGGCCCCACGGCGCGTCGAGGCCCGTCGCGACCTCCTCGACGGACGTGACCGTGACGCTCGGCACGTCGCGGACCGGGGACGTCGGCGCCGGCGACGCGGGTGCCGGTGCGGACGCGGCCGACGTGGGTGCGGGCGCGGACGTGGTACCCGGCGCGGGCGTGACCTCGCCGGTGCCGGGCGAGCACGCCGTGAGCAGCGTGAACGCCGCGGCCGTGGCGGCCGCGGCCGTCCTGCGGCGGCCGGTCCCGGGCCCTGCGGTCATCGCCGTACCTCCCGTCGCGCCGCCCGACGCAGGGCGGCCGCTCCCCCAGCCTCCGCGCCCGCGCACCGACCGGCAAGGGCGCGTGTGTCGGGGCCCACGCCGCGACGACGGGACGCGGCGGCGGCACCGCGCCGAGAATGGGCGCATGAGCGAGCAGCGGACGCAGGGCCGGCGCGCCCTGCTGGTGGTCGACGTGCAGCCGACGTTCTGCGAGGGCGGGGCCCTCGGCGTCGTGGGCGGGAACGCCGTGGCGGAGGGCGTCGCCCGGTACGCCGCCGAGCACCGCGACCGGTACGACCTCGTCGTCACGACGCAGGACTGGCACGTCGACCCGGGCGAGCACTTCTCGGACACCCCGGACTACGTCGACACGTGGCCGCCGCACGCCGTCGTGGGCACGCCCGAGGCGGACCTGCACCCGGCGCTCGCGGACCTGCGCCCCGACGTCAGCGTGAAGAAGGGCGAGTACGCCGCCGCCTACTCCGGCTTCGAGGGCCACGACCACGACGGCCGCGCGCTCGGCGCGATCCTGCGCGACGCGGGCGTCACGGAGGTCGACGTCGTCGGCATCGCGGAGTCGCACTGCGTGCGCGCCACCACGCTCGACGCCCTCGGCTTCGGCATGCGCGCCCGCGTGCTCACCGACCTCACGGTGCCCGTGACGCCCGAGCAGGGCGAGGCCGCGCGCGCGGCGATGGCGGAGGCGGGCGCCGAGCTCGTGGCGTCGACCGACCTCTGACGCGCGCGGCGTCCCGCCCGGACGGCGGGACGCCCGCTCAGCGGCCGCGCGCCGCCAGGGCCGCCGCGTAGAGCTCGCGCTTGCCGACGCCCGCCGCCTCGGCGACCCCCGCGACGGCCTCCTTGAGCCGCTCGCCGCCGTCGACGCGGCTGAGCACCTCGGGCACCAGGTCGCCCACGTCCGCGGGCCCGTCCGCCGGCGCGCCGCCGACGACCAGCACGACCTCGCCGCGGACGTCCCCGGCGTGGGCCCACGCCGCCAGCTCGGCGAGCGGGCCGCGGCGCACCTCCTCGTACGTCTTCGTCAGCTCGCGGCACACCGCGCCGGGCCGGTCGGCGCCGAACGCCTCGACCATCGCGTCGAGCGTCTCGGGCACGCGGTGCGGCGCCTCGAACAGCACGAGCGTGCGCCGCTCGGCCGCGAGGGCCGCCAGCGCCCGCGCGCGCTCCCCGGGCCTGCGCGGCAGGAACCCCTCGAACGCGAACCGGTCCGTGGGCAGGCCGGACAGCGCCAGCGCGGTGAGGACCGCGCTCGGCCCGGGCGCGACCGTCACCGGCAGGTCGGCCGCGACCGCGGCCTGCACCACGCGGAACCCCGGGTCGGACACCGCGGGCATGCCGGCGTCGCTGACGACGAGCACGGTGCCGCCGCCCGCGACGACGTCGAGCAGCTCGGTGACGCGCCCGCCCTCGTTGTGCTCGTGGTGGCTCACGAGGCGTCCGCCGATCGGCACGCCGAGCCGGGCGGCGAGCGCGCGGGTGCGGCGGGTGTCCTCGGCCGCGACGACGTCCGCCTCGGCGAGGAGCCGGCGCAGCCGGGCGGAGGCGTCCTCGGCGTCGCCGATGGGCGTGGCGGCCAGCACGAGCAGGCCGGTGCGGGCGGGACGGTCGGTGCTCACGCCCCCAGCCTGGCACCCGCGGGCGTGTGACCACGTGGCGGTGACCCCGGTCACACGAGGACGGTGCGGGCCTCTACGATGACCGCGTGCCGCCCACCGGAGACGACGCCGAGCGCGAGGACGCGCCGGGCACCGCCGTGCCCGGCGGTGCGGGAACGCTCCCTCCCGACGACGAGAGCGCCCCCGCGCAGCGGCAGGCGACGACGGTCGTCGACGACCACGCGCGGCCGGAGGACGCCGACGACCCCGCACGGCCGGAGGACGCCGACGACGGTGCGCAGCCGACGGACGCCGGCGACGGTGCGGCCGACCGGGACGCCGGTGACGACGACCTCGACGGCGAGCCCGCCGAGCCGCGCCGCACCGTGCTCCTGCGCCGCCTGCTCGGCGACGGCGCGCTCACCCTCGACGCGACGCCGCGCGACCGGCGCAACGGCTGGCTGTGGGCGCTCGCGGTCACGGTGCTCGGCGGCGTCCTGCGGTTCTGGGACCTCGCCCGCCCGCACTCCCTCGTCTTCGACGAGACCTACTACGTCAAGCAGGCGTTCTCGCTGCTGGCCCGCGGCTACGAGGCCGCGTGGGGCGACGACCCGAACCTGGCGTTCGAGAGCGGCGACACCAGCAGCCTCGGCACGGACCCGGAGTACGTCGTCCACCCCCTGGTGGGCAAGTGGATGATCGCACTCGGCATGCAGCTGGGCGGCGGCGTCGAGAGCTCGTTCGCGTGGCGGCTGTCCGCGGCGGTGGTCGGGACGCTCGCCGTGCTCATGGTCGCGCGCATCGGCCGGCGGATCTTCGCGTCGACGGCGCTCGGCACGGTCGCCGGGCTGTTCCTCGCCGTGGACGGCCAGGCGATCGTGCACTCGCGCATCAGCCTGCTCGACCCGTTCCTCATGTTCTTCGTGCTCGCGGCGTTCGGCGCGCTCGTGCTCGACCGCGAGCAGGCGCGACGCCGGCTCGCGGACCGTGCCGCCGCGGTGCTCGACGCGGGCGGCACGCTGCGCTGGGGCCCGGGCCTCGGCTTCCGCTGGTGGCGGCTGGCCGCCGGCGTGCTGCTCGGCCTGGCCGTCGGCACGAAGTGGTCGGGCATGTACTTCCTCGCGGTGTTCGGCGTGCTCACCGTGCTGTGGGACATGGCGGCGCGGCGGGGCGTCGGCGTGCGCGCCTGGCACGTGGCGGCCGTCGTCAAGGACGGGCTGCTCGCGTTCGTCGTGGTCGTCGGGTCGGCGCTGCTCACGTACGTCGCGTCCTGGACGTCGTGGTTCACCTCGGACAACGCGTGGAACCGGCACTGGGCCGAGGCCAACCCGGACCAGGGCGTGCAGTGGCTGCCGCCCGCGGCGCGGTCGCTGTGGCAGTTCCACCAGGACATGTGGCGGTTCCACAACGGCCTCGAGACGCCGCACTCGTACGCCGCCCACCCGCTCGGCTGGATCGTCCAGTGGCGGCCGACGTCGTACTGGTACCCGGGCGAGATCTCGGGGCTGACGGGCCGCCAGGCGCAGGCCGCGTGCGGCGCCGACTCGTGCTCGCAGGCGATCCTCGCGGTCGGCAACCCGGTGATCTGGTGGGCCGGCGCGGCCGCGATCCTCGTCGCGCTGTTCTGGCTCGTGCGCTACCGCGACTGGCGCGCCGGCGCGGTGCTGTCCGGCATCGTCGCCGGCTGGCTGCCGTGGTTCGCGTACGCCCACCGCACGATCTTCGCGTTCTACTCGGTCGCGTTCGTGCCGTGGGTCGTGCTCACGCTCGTGTACGTCCTGGGGCTGCTGGTCGGGCCGGCGAGCCCCGACGACAGCGAGCGGGACCGGCGCGGGCGGCGGCGCGCGACCATCGGGGTCGGCGTGTTCGTCGCGGTCGTGGTGGCCGCCGGCCTCTTCTTCTACCCCGTGTGGTCGGCGTGGGTCGTGCCGTGGCAGCAGTGGCACATCCGGATGTGGCTGCCGACCTGGATCTGACGGGTCCGGGCGCGCCCC
>NZ_JBHUZW010000049.1:0-26741 GCF_042667215.1 Cellulomonas sp. NPDC057328
GGCGGTGCGGCCCTCGTCGTCGTCCCCTCGCCGATTCCCGCGACCGCGGACGAATGCACCCAATCCCACTCTTGACGCCGACACCGGTCGCCGGGAATATCGACGCATCTCAATTGATCGATGTTCCGTCGGCAGGGGGGAAACGACGCCGTGGTGTCATGCGTGGTGGTATCGCCGTACGAAGCAGGGTTCCAACCGCTAGCAGCCGCGTGCGCGGCGGGCGCGGTCCGTGACGCGGGCGTGGAGGTGCACGGCTGGGACCAGGACCTGCGCCCCGAGGGCGCGCCCGCCGTCGACGCGGATCTCGTCCTCCTCTCCGTCCAGCAGTTCGAGTCGCTCGAACGAGCCGTGGACACGCTCCCGACCCTGCGGGGTCTGTACCCCGACGCGCAGGTGGTCGCCTTCGGGCAGTACGCGCAGATGAACTGCCGGCGGTTCCTGGACGACGTCGACGCCGTCCTCTTCGAGGAGCCCGAGCGCGTCGCGGACGCCCTGCGGGACGCCGCCGCGCAGCACCGCGCGGACGCCGTCCCCGGCGCCCTGACCCGCGCCGGCCTCACGCCGCGGCCGGCACGCGGGCGGCTGTCCTTCCCCGCGCCGGCCCGGGACCTCTTCCCCTCGCTCGTGCACTACGACGCCCACCACGGCGCTCGCGGTCTCGTGGGCAACATCGAGGCCACCCGCGGGTGCCACCACCGCTGCACGTACTGCTCGGTGTACGGCGCGTACGACGGGAAGGTCGCGACCTACGAGATCGAGCCGGTCGTCGCCGACGCCCTCGCGCTCGCGGAGGAGGGCGTGCGCCACTTCGTCTTCATCGACGCGGAGTTCTTCAACTCCCGCACCGTGGGCGAGGCGGTCGTCCGCCGGCTCCGCGAGGAGGTCGGCACGGACGTCACGTTCGAGTTCACGACGCGGATCGACCACATCCTCGACTACACGGACGAGCTGCGCCGCCTCGTCGACCTCGGCCTCGTCTCCGTGACGTCGGCGCTCGAGTTCCCCTCCGACCGCATCCTGCGGATCTTCGACAAGGGCATCGACACCGACGACATGCGGCGCGCCGTCGCCGAGGCACAGCGGCTCGGCTTCGACCTCATCCCGACCTTCATCCCCTTCACGCCGTGGGTCGAGTACGACGAGCTCCTGACCTTCGAGGATTTCCTCGTCGAGACGGGGCTCGCCCGGACCGCGCACCCCACCGTGCTGCAGACCCGTCTCCTGCTCTTCAAGGGCTCGCCCCTGCTGAGCTCCCCGTGGGTCCAGGACGTCCCCCTGCAGGACCGCGGGTTCTGGTTCGACTGGCGGCACGCCGACCCCCGCGTCGACGAGCTGTGGCAGTCCCGCCGGGACGACGCCGTCGGCGCCGGCGCCGTCCGATGCTGCGTGAAGTGCTGAGGAGCCGGAGATGACCGGAAGCGCACGCGTCACCGTCGACACCCGCGAGGAGCTCGCGGGCGGAGCCTGGTCCACCGACGTCGCGTCGGCCCCCGACGCCTGGCCGTACCTCTCGGCCCCCTGGCTGCGCGCCACCACGACGGCGCTCGCGGGCACCGCGTCACCGCTGCACGCCGTGGCGCACCGCGCCCGCGGCGAGGAGGCCTGGCTGCCGGGCTACCTGTTCAAGCAGCCGCCCGCGGTCGACTGGGACCCGCGGACCTACCTGGGGTGGGAACGCCCCGACGGGATGCAGGTCTGCTGCGGCGTCGAGTCCTCCGGCGACGCGACCGCCGAGGTCGCACGGTGGGGCGAGGACACGCTCTTCCCCGCGCTCGTCGTCGGCAGCCCCCTCGGCTACCGCAGCGAGGCGGCGTACTCGTTCTGGGCGCCGGGCCTCCTGGGCCGGCTGACGACGACGCTGCTCGAGGCCGCCCGCGCGAGCGGTGCGCGCAGCGTGGTGGCGCCGTGGGTGCCGCAGCGGAGCGGCAACGAGGAGGTCCTCGAGGCGTTCCGGGCCGCCGGCGGGAGCGACGCGTACTGGGGCCTCGACGACTACCTGCCCCTCGAGGCGGCGTCGTACGCGGAGCACGTCGCGCAGCAGCCCCGCAAGCGTCGCCAGCGCCTCGTCGGCGACCAGGCCGCGCTCGCCCGCGCCGGGCTCGAGATCCGGCGCGTCGCCGGCGCGGACCTCGAGCCCTACGCGGACCGCGTCGCCGAGCTGGTGTGCATGAACCGGGAGAAGAACGGTGCGGGCGAGGAGCCGCACCACATCAGCACGGTGCTGCGCGCGCTGCTCGCCGCGGGTGCGGAGCTGTGGGGCTACCTCGGGCTGCGTGACGGGGAGGTCGTCGCCGCGTGCGTCGCGATCCGACGCGGACGACGGCTGTTCGTCAAGTGGGCCGGCTTCGACTACGGCGTCCTCGGGACCCGGTCCGGCCTCTACTTCCCCTTCTGCTTCGACATGCCGCTGCGCGACGCCTACGGCGCCGGGCTGCGGTGGATGGAGCTCGGGTCGGGCGCGCACGAGGCGAAGACCCTGCGCGGCTGCCACAGCCGCACGGTGTCGACCGCGCTGTGGCTGGCGGACGAGGCCCTGCGCCCGCGCGCCGCCGAACTGCTCCGCGACTTCGGGCAGCGCCGCCGCCGGGCCTTCGACACCGACCCGGCACCGGCGCCGGCCCCCGTCCCGCTCGTCCTCACTCCCGCCTCGTCCTCGTCCTCGTCCTGCTGCGGAGGTCCCTCATGAGCCTGACCGTCATCCCGCTGTCCGGGTTCCTCGGCGCCGGCAAGACGACCACGATGGTGGCCGCGGCCGGCGTGCTGGGACGCGCCGGCCGGTCCGTCGCCCTCATCACCAACGACCAGGGCGCCGACCTCGTCGACACGGCGACCGCCCGCGCCCGCGTCGAGCAGGTGGACGAGGTCACCGGGGGCTGCTTCTGCTGCCGCTTCGAGGACCTGTCGACGCTCGTCGACCGCCTCGTCGCCGAGGGGGCCACCGACACCGTCGTGATCGAGGCGGTGGGCAGCTGCACGGACCTGCAGGCGACCGTCGTGCGGCCGCTGCGGCAGATCTACGGGGCCGACCTCGTCGTCGCGCCGCTGACCACCGTCGTCGACCCGTACCGGTTGCGCGCCTTCTCGCGGGCGTGGTCGCAGGGCGAGGAGTCCGAGCTCGCCTACCTCTTCGACCGCCAGCTGGCGGAGGCCGACGTCATCGCGGTGAGCCGCGCCGACGTCGCCGACCCCGCGCTGCTGGCCACGTGCGTGGCCACGGTCCGCGAGCGCTACCCGCACGCGCGGGTCGTCACCTGCTCGGGGCGGTCGGGGGTCGGGCTCGACGAGCTCGTGGAGGCGTGGACGCAGCCGGCCGCCGCGGAGCGCGACCTCGCCATCGACTACGACCGGTACGCCGCCGCCGAGGCGGCGCTGGCGTGGCTCAACCAGCGGTTCGTCGTCACGGCGCAGGACGTCACGGCGCTCGACCCGGTGCTGTGGTCGCGCACGGTCATGGAGGAGCTCCGCCGCGCGTGCGACGCCGGCGGGCACGTCGTGGGGCACGTCAAGCTCCGGACGTCCACGGCGGCGGGCGACGTCAAGCTGAGCCTCGTCGGCGGCGACGCGGTCCTCGACGAGCACGTCGACGGGCTCGTGGCGGACGCCGTCGCCGTGCTCAACACGCGCGTCGCGTGCGAGCCCGAGGAGATGGACACCATGCTCGCGCACGCCGTCGCCGCGGCCGACCGCGTGTGCGGTACCCGCACCCGTCGCGACGGCGACGCCCTGTCGTTCAAGCCCGGCTACCCCACGCCGGTCCACCGCCTGCCCGCCCAGGTCTGAGTCGAGGAGACGACGATGACGAGCAGCGACCTGCGTCCCGACGTCCGGGACAAGTACGCCGCCGCCGCGGCAGCCGCGCTCGAGGGCGGCTGCTGCGCCCCGAGCGACCCCGGCGTGATCGGCGCGACCCTCTATGCCGACGTCGGCCCCGACGTCGTGCCCGACACCGCCCTCCTGTCCAGCCTCGGTTGCGGCAACCCGACGGCCGTGGCCGCGCTCGCCCCCGGCGAGACGGTGCTCGACCTCGGCTCAGGCGGCGGGCTCGACGTCATCCTCTCGGCACGACGTGTCGGGCCCGCCGGGCGCGCCTACGGCGTGGACGCGCTGCCGGAGATGCTCGAGCTCGCGCGGCAGAACGCCGCGGAGGCGGGTGTCACGAACGTCGAGTTCCTCGAGGGCATGCTCGAGGAGGTCCCCCTGCCCGACGCGAGCGTCGACGTGGTCATCTCCAACTGCGTCATCAACCTCAGCGAGGACAAGCCGGCCGTGTTCGCCGAGATGGCCCGGGTGCTGCGCACCGGCGGACGCATCGGCGTCTCCGACGTCGTCGCGGAGGACCGCCTCACCGCCGCCGACCGCGCCGAGCGCGGCTCCTACGCCGACTGCGTCGCCGGCGCCCTGTCCGAGTCGGAGTACCGGGAGCTGCTGCGCGCGGCGGGCTTCCGCGACGTGACCGTCGAGTTCACGCACGCCGTCGCCGAGGGCATGCACGGCGCGATCGTGAGGGCGGCGCGGTGACCGGGCCGCTCCTCGCGCGCCGCGCGCTGGCCGAGCTCGTGGGCTCGGCGTGCCTGCTGATGATCGTCGTCGGCTCGGGCGTCGCCGCCACGCGCCTGACCGACGACGTCGGTCTCCAGCTCCTCGTGAACAGCACGACGACGGCGCTCGGGCTGACGGTGCTGATCGCCACGCTGGGGCCGGTGTCGGGCGCGCACCTCAACCCCGTGGTCACCGTCGCGCTCGTCGCCACCCGGCTGTGGCGCGCGACGCCCCGCGACGTCGCGGTGTACGTCACCGCCCAGCTCGTCGGCGCCGCGAGCGGCACCGTGCTCGCCAACCTCATGTTCGACCTGCCGGCCGTCACGGCAGCGACGACGGTGCGGTCCGCATCGTCGCTGTGGCTCGCGGAGGTCGTCGCGACGGCCGGGCTCGTGGGCGTGATCATCGGGCTGCTGCGCTCCGCGCGCGAGGCGTGGGTGCCCGCGATGGTCGGTTGCTACATCGGCGCCGCGTACTGGTTCACGTCGTCGACGAGCTTCGCGAACCCCGCGGTCACGCTCGCGCGCACGCTGAGCGACACGTTCGCCGGCATCGAGCTCGGCTCCGTCGCCCCGTTCCTCGCCGCCCAGGTGGCGGGTGCGGCGCTCGGGGCCGCCCTGGCCGTCGCCCTGCACCACCCGTCCGTGCTGGAACCGGACGCCGACGCGCCGCGCACGCCGCCGCCGCCGGACGCCGCGGTCGCCGTCACGGCCCGCACCGAGCACCTCCAGGGGGCTCCGATAAACTCGGACGCATGAATGAGGACCTGGAATTGTCGGTCGCCCAGGCGGCCGAATTCGCGACCTGGTTCCAAGCGCTCGCAGACCCGACGAGGATGCGGATCCTCAACCTCCTGGCCACCGCGAACAGAGAGCTGACGGTCACCGAGATCGTCGCGCGGCTCGGCCTCAAGCAGTCCACCACGTCGCACCACCTGAAAATCCTCCACGACGTCGGGTTCGCATTACGGCGACGTGAGGGGACGCAGATGTTCTATTACGTCAACGCGAACTGCCTCGAGCGATTCCCCACGGCTGCCGACATGGTGATGGGGCGGTTCCGCACCCCGTCGGACAAGACGGGCCCGGGCTGGCTCGCCAGCTGACCTGCAAGGAGCGCCCATGCGGACGGTCTGGTCCGAGACCACGTGGCTGACCGGTTTCGTCGTCGACGTGGTCGTCGAGCTGGCGCCGTGGTTCCTGCTCGCGATCGTCCTGGGCGTGCTCGTGCAGCACCTGGACCTCGACATGCTGGCCACCCGGGGGTTCGCCCGCAACGGCGTGCTCGGGGTGCTGACCACGGCCGCGATCGGGGCGCTGAGCCCCTTCTGCTCCTTCACCGTGATCCCGCTCATCAGCAGGCTGCTGCGGGCCGGCGTGCCGCTGTCCGCGATCATGGCGTTCTGGATCGCGTCCCCCGCCATGGACCCGGAGATCTACGCGCTGTCCGCCGCCGCGCTGGGCGTCGAGATCGCCACCGCGCGCCTGGTCGGGGCGCTGCTGCTCAGCGTCGGTGCGGGGCTCGTCGTCCTCGCGCTCGAGCGGCGCGGCCGGTTCGCGGACCCGCTGCGACCGTCCGTCGCCGCGGAGGGACGCGTGCGGACCGGCGGTCTGGTGGCGTCCACGGCGGCCCCCGCCCGCGCCGGTGCCGCGACCGTCGCGACACCGGCCACCCCGACGCCCGCCGCGACCACGGCGGTCGGTCCGCCGGCCGACGCGCCGGCGTGCGCCCCCGCCTGCGGCACCGACGCCGCCGACGCCGATCCGTGGTCCGACGACGACGGCCGCCCGTGGCGCACCGTCCTGGCGCAGCACGCGCGGCGCATCGACCGGCGCCGGTTCCTGCGCGACATCGTGCACGACCTGCACACGATGGGTCGCTGGCTGCTCCTCGCGATCGTGGTGATGGCGGTCATCGTGCGGTACGTGCCGGAGTCGGTCGTGACCGCCGTGCTGGGCGCGCAGGGCTGGACGGCGATCCCGGTGGCCGGTGTCGTCGCCACGCCGCTCTACCTCAACGGCGTGGGGGCCATCCCCGTGGTGCAGGGCCTGCTCCTGCAGGGCATGCTCCCCGCCGCGGCCGTGACCTTCCTGCTCGCCGGGGCGACGACGACGGTCCCCGCGATGGTCGCGGTGCGCTCCGTGGTCCGCTGGCGCGTCTTCGGGTTCTACCTGGCCGCCGCGTTCCTCGGCAGCATGCTCGTCGGCCTCCTCGCGCTGCCGTGGCTGTGACGCGCGGGCAGCGGCCGGCGGCGGGCGTCGCCCGGGCCGCGACGGGGACGGACGCGTTGCGGAGCGGCGCGTGGGACCGGCTCAACGGCGCGCACCTGTACACGAGCGCCGCGTGGCTCACCGCGTTCGCGGAGCTCGGCGGCATGACGCCCGTGAGCGCCGTCTCCGGCGACGGGACCGCCGGTGCCGTGGGCTACGACGCGCGCACGGCGGGCGTGAACCCGCGGTACACCCACGCCTGGCTCTACGAGGACGCCCTGCTCGCGCCCGTCGGGTCGTTCGCGATGCTGGGCGGGTGCTCCGGGTACGCGGGGCACCTGCCGCACGTGGCGGGCGCCCCTGCGGCGAGCCGCCGCGAGGCCCTCGCGGCCGTCGTCGACGAGATCCGCTCCCCCGTCACGCTGCTGGCGCACCTCACCGGCGAGGAGGCGGCGCAGGTCGTGGGGGCGGAGCTGCTGTCCGGTGCGCCCGCGCCGGTGCTCGGCATGGTCACGAGCGAGCTCGACCTCACGGGCATGCGCGAGTTCGACGACTACCTCGGCTCCCTCACGCGCTCGAGCCGGTCGACGGTCCGCGCGGACCTGCGCCGTACCGCGGACGCCGGCGTGGACGTCCGGGTCGAACGCCTGGCGGACGTGCTCGAGGAGGTCGCCCCGCTGCTGGGCTCCGTGCAGGCCCACCACGGCCACGACGGCTCCGCGGCCGGGGCGGCGGGCTACCTGCACCTGTGCCTCCACGGCGACCTCGCCGCGCACGCGTTCGCGGTGGTCGCGCGGACGCAGGGGCGCGCCGTCGCGTTCGCCCTCGGGTACCGGTGGCACGACACGGTGTTCATGCGCGTCAGCGGGCTGGACTACGACGTCGCCGGCCGGACCGCCGCCTACTTCGCGACGTACTTCTACACGCCCGTGCGGCTCGCGCTCGAGTGGGGGTGCGTGCGGGTCGACCTCGGCGGCGAGGCCCTCGAGAGCAAGACCCGGCGCGGCGGCGCGCTCGTCCCCCGGTGGTCCCTGTCGACCGGTGCGTCCGTCGACCGCGCCCGCGCCCGCGCCGTCACGGCGGCGCGGCTCGCCGACGTGCGTGCCGTCGCGGGCAGCGCCGTGACGGACGGCCGCGTCGCGGCGTGGCAGCGCCTGCACCAGGACCTGGACGGCCCGGCGCGCTCGACCGGCTGAGCGGCGCAGCCGCCGCCGTCCCCCGGACGGTCCCGCTCACGCCGACGGGCGCGCCTGCCACGTGCAGACGCACACCTCGTTGCCCTCGGGGTCGGCGAGCACCCAGAACGCCGGCACGGCGTGGTCGCTGACGAGCCGCCCGCCGGCGGCGATCGCGGCCGCCACGCGCTCCTCCGCGAGGTCGTGCGGCACGGTGACGTCGACGTGGAGGCGGTTGCGCTGCGGGCGCGGGGCGTCCATCTGCTGGAACCACACGGCCGGGCCCGTGCCCGCCGGGTCGACGAGGGCGTCGGGGTCGGTCGGGACGTCGCGGTAGGCGAGCACGGCCCGCCAGAACGGGCGCACGGCGGGGATGTCGAGGGCGTCGACCGCGATCTCGAGCACCTCGCTCGACGGCACGGCGGGCGTGAGGGCGAGCTCGTCCGCGAGCGCGGTGACGCTCGCGGCGAGGTCGACGTCGCGGGACGTCAGGCCGCCGACGTCGTGGCTGGTGGTCGTGACGGTGACCTGGCCGTAGCGCAGCAGCACGTCCGGGTGGTGGTCCGCCGCGTCGGCGGCCTCGGCGACGCGGGCGACGAACGCGGCACCCGTCGCCCAGTCCGGCGTGCGGAAGGTCGCGCGCAGCGTCGTGAGCAGGACGCGCCAGTGCCGCGCGTCGACGGCGGCGGTGACGGCGGAGTGCGGCAGGCGGACGTCGGCGTCGGTCATGCGCCCACCGTGCCAGCCGCCACCGACGCCGGCCAGGGCGTCGCCTAGCATCCGGGCATGACGGCCTCCCCCGCACCGGTCGCACGCGGCCCGTGGGCCGTCGCCATGCGGTGGTCGCACCTGCTGTTCGCGCACTGGCCGGTGCCGGTCACGGCGCTGCGGGGGCACGTGCCGCCGCAGCTCGAGCTCGACACGTTCGGCGGCGACGCGTGGCTCGGGGTCGTCCCCTTCACGATGACGGACGTGCGCCCGCGCGGGACGCCCGCCCTGCCGGGCCCCGGTGCGTTCCACGAGCTCAACGTGCGCACGTACGTGCGCCACCGCGGCGTGCCGGGGGTGTGGTTCTTCAGCCTGGACGCGGCGAGCCCGACGGCCGTCGAGGTGGGACGGGCGGGCATGCACCTCGCGTACCTGCGCGCGCGCATGTCCCTCACCGAGCGCGACGGACGGGTGCGGTACACGAGCGAGCGCGTCGACCGCCGCGCCCCGGCGGCGGAGCTGCGCGTGACGTACGGGGCGACGGGCCCGGCGGCACCGACGGCACCGGGCTCGCTCGAGCACTTCCTCACCGAGCGCTACGCGCTGTACGCGAGCGACCTGCCGCCGCGCGCCCCGCGCCGGCTCTGGCTCGGGGCGGTCGAGCACGCGCCGTGGCGTCTCGCACCCGCCGCGTGGGAGGTCGAGCGGAACACCATGACGGCGCCGCTGGGCGTCGACGTCGCGGGCCGCACGCCGCTCCTGCACGCCGCGGAGGGCGTGCTGCCCGTGCACGCGTGGGCGCGCCGCCGGGTCGCCTGACGCGCCCGGCGCCGGCGGTCAGCCCTCCGTGCGCGTCCGCACCGGGCGCCGCGCGTCCGCCCGGCCGTGCCGGGCCGCCTGCGCGACCCACCGGGCGCGGGTGGCCGCGCTCGAGGTGCGGACGCGGGCGTGGCGCGTGACGCCGACGGTCCGGATGCCGCAGAACCCGAGCGTCGCGTGGACGAGCGAGTGCACGGCCGCGCTGCGGTAGCGCAGGCGGTCCCACCACACCGGGCTGTCCATCGTCATGACGAGGCGCGCGGTGCGGCCGGCCAGCAGCTTGTCCCAGCCGAGGCCCGCGCCCCGGTGCCGGAACGCGAGCTGGGACAGGAACACCCGGTCGACGAACCCCTTGAGCACCGCGGGGTACGTCCCCCACCACTGCGGGAAGACGAGCACCACGTGGTCGGCGCGGCGCAGGGACGCGATCGCGGCGCGCACGTCGGGCTCGAGGTCCTGGTCGGGCCCCTCCCACCGCAGCGTCGACGGCCGGCGGGCCGCGACGTCGAACGTCGTCCCGCCGAGCGCCAGGAGCTCCACCTCCGCGCCCGCGTCGCGGGCCGCCGCCGCGTACGACGACGCGAGGGCGCCGCACAGGGAGTCGGTGCGGGGGTGCCCGAGGACGACGAGGACGCGCGGCGGCCGCGTGCCGGCGGGGACGGCGGCGGGGGCGCTCGCCGGGGCGGCGGTCACCGGCCCGGCGCCGTCGTCGGCACGGCGGCGAGCATCGCCTGCAGGTCCGCGTGCGTGCGCGCGACGTCGACGCCGGGGACGCCCGCGAACAGGGCCGTGAGCTCGCGGTCGAGCAGGTCCCCGGCGTCGCGCGCCAGGCGGGCGCCTGCCTCGGTCAGCGACAGCACGACCCGCCGCGCGTTCGCGGGGTCGGGCTCGGCGCGCACCAGCCCGCGTGCCACCAGCCCGGGGACCCGCTTGCTCACGGCGGCCTTCGAGACGCCGAGGCACGCGGCGAGCCGCGTGACGTCCTGCGGCTGGGTGTCCTCCAGGACCGCGAGGAACACGAGCTGGCTGAAGGTGAGGTCGCCGTGGTGCGCGGCGAGCAGCCGGTCGGCGTGGGCGTCGACCGCGTCGACGAGGTGGTGCAGCGTGGACGTGAACCTGTCGGCCATGCGGCGAGTCAACCGGTTGACACTCTGCGTGTCAACGGGTTGACGATATCTCCGTGGGGGCGGCGGGCTACGCCAGCGCCGCGCGGACCGCCCGCACCACCGGCCACGCCGCCGCCGCCGTCGTCCCGGCGATCGTCCACGTCGTCGCCGTCGCCGGGTCGTGCCGCGAGAGGAACGAGACGCCGGCGTCCTCGCCGACCAGCTGCACGGCGTCGCCGCCGGGCAGCCACACGCCGAGCCCGTAGGAGTAGTCGTCGTCGTCGTCCGTGCTGCGCGGCGCGCGCATCGCCGCGACGACGTCGTCCGGGACGACCCGGCCGCCCAGCAGCGCCTCCCAGAACCGCTCCATGTCGTGCGTCGTGGTGTACGCGCCGCCGTCCCCGCCGCCGACGACGGGCAGGTGGTGCACGTTCGTCAGCCACCGCCCGTCGACCCGGACGTAGCCGACCGCCGCGTCACCGGGCAGCGCGTCCGACCGCGGGTACCCGGTGCTCGTCGTCCCGGCGGGGTCGAGCACGCGCTCCTGCACCAGCCGGTGGAACGGCACGCCGGACGCACGCTGCGCGAGCAGCGAGAGCAGCACGAACCCGGCGTTGCTGTACGCGAAGCGCTCCCCCGCGGGGAAGACCGCGGGGTGCCCGTCGAGGAGCGGCAGGTAGTCCTCGGGCGACACGAGGCGGTGCACCGGCACGGGCATGAGGTACTCGGCGAGGTCCGCGTCGTCGTCGAGGTACTCGCCGATCCCGGACCGGTGCGAGAGCAGGTGCTCGACCGTCACGTCGTCGGGGACGAGCGGCAGGTCCGCGCCGAGCAGCGAGCGGGCCGTGGTCCCCAGGGTCAGGGTGCCGTCGGCCACGAGGGACAGGACGGCGACCGCGGTGAACCCCTTGCAGCCGCTCGCGGTGGCGAAGCGGTGCCCGGGCGTCATCGGCAGACCGTGCCGGCGGTCCGCGAGGCCCCACGCCGCGTCCAGCAGGACCTCGCCGTCGCGGACGACGCGCGCGACGACCCCGCCCGCGCCGTCGGACGTGTCGGGACCGGAGCACACGGCCTCCGTCGCGGCGTGCAGCAGGTCGGCGGGCGTCGCGGGAGCCATGCCCGCCACGGTAGGCGCCGGTCCCCGCGGGCGTCGCCGCCTTTCCCCTGCGGCGGGACGCAGGTCCCGGGTGCGGCCTCGCCGCGTGCCGCCGCGAGACCCCCGTCACACCCGAGGGGACTTTCATCCCACCTCTTCCGGGCACGGCGTCCCTAGCGTCGGAGACAGCGACGGACGACTCCAGCGTCCGCCCCCGCCCCACCGACCAGGGAGCACCTCGTGTCCGAGACCACCAGGAAGAAGGCCCCGGCGAAGGCCGCGGGCGCCGTCGCGACCCCCACCGCCGCGGCCGCCACCACGCCGGCCCCCGGCACCGCGCTCGGCGCGACCGACGACGCGACCGTGGCCGCGGCGATCGACCAGCTCGTCGCCAACGCCGCCAAGGCGCTCGCCGAGTTCGAGCGCATGACGCAGGAGGACGTCGACCGCTGCGTGAAGAAGGGCGCGGTCGCCGCGCTCGACCAGCACGGCGTGCTGGCGAAGCTGGCGGTCGAGGAGACCGGCCGCGGCGTCTTCGAGGACAAGGCCGTGAAGAACATCTTCGCGTGCGAGCACGTCACGAACTCGATGGCGAACCTCAGGACGGTCGGCGTCATCAGCGTCGACGAGCTCAACGGCATCACGGAGATCGCCGAGCCCGTCGGCGTGATCGCCGGCATCACGCCGGTGACCAACCCGACGTCGACGGCGATCTTCAAGGCGCTGATCTCCCTCAAGACGCGCAACCCGATCGTCTTCGCGTTCCACCCGAGCGCCCAGCGGTGCTCGATCGCCGCGGCCCGCGTGGTGCGCGACGCCGCCGTCGCCGCCGGTGCGCCCGAGCACTGCATCCAGTGGGTCGAGACGCCGTCGCTCACGGCCACGAGCGCGCTCATGAACCACCCGGGCGTCGCGACGATCCTCGCCACCGGCGGCAACGCGATGGTGAAGGCCGCCTACTCCTGCGGGAAGCCGGCGCTCGGCGTCGGCGCGGGCAACGTCCCCGCCTACGTCGAGAAGACCGCCAAGCTCGGCCGGGCCGTCAACGACATCGTGCTGTCCAAGGCGTTCGACAACGGGGTGATCTGCGCGTCCGAGCAGGCCGCCATCGTCGACGACGAGATCTACGACGCCGCGATGGCCGAGTTCGCCCGCCTGCACGCCTACCGCACGAACCCCGCCGAGAAGGCGATGCTCGAGCGGTTCGTCTTCGGCGTCGAGGCGGACGGCGGGAACTGCGCGGGGGCGCGGCTGAACCCGGCGGTCGTCGGCAGGAGCCCGGTCTGGATCGCCGAGCAGGCGGGCTTCACCGTGCCCGCCGACACGTCGATCATCCTCGCCGAGGTCTCCGGCGTCGGGCCGGCCGAGCCGCTGACCCGCGAGAAGCTCTGCCCCGTCCTCGCCGTCCTGCGTGCGACGAGCACCGAGCACGGGATCAGCCTCGCCGAGCAGATGGTGGAGTTCGACGGCCTCGGCCACTCGGCCGCCATCCACACCCAGGACGAGGCGCTGACCGTCGAGTTCGGCAGGCGGGTCAAGGCGATCCGCGTCATCTGCAACGCACCGTCGTCCCTCGGCGGCATCGGCGACATCTACAACGCGTTCATCCCGTCCCTGACGCTGGGCTGCGGCTCCTACGGCCACAACTCCGTCTCGAACAACGTGTCGGCGGTCAACCTCGTGAACATCAAGCGCGTCGGGCGCCGCAACAACAACCTGCAGTGGTTCAAGGTCCCGGCCAAGACGTACTTCGAGCCGAACGCGATCCGCTACCTCGCGGACATGCCCGACGTCGAGCGGGTCACGATCGTCACCGACGCCACCATGACGACGCTCGGCGTCGTCGACCGCGTGATCGACGTGCTCAACCGCCGCGGCAACAGGGTCGCGCTGCAGATCATCGACCAGGTGGAGCCCGAGCCGTCGGTGCGCACCGTGCAGGCCGGTGCCGCGCAGATGCGCCACTTCCGCCCCGACACGATCATCGCGCTCGGCGGCGGGTCGCCCATGGACGCCGCCAAGGTGATGTGGTTGCTGTACGAGCACCCGGAGATCGTCTTCTCCGACCTCAAGCAGAAGTTCTTCGACGTCCGCAAGCGCGCGTTCAAGTTCCCGGTGCTGGGCGACCTCGCCAAGCTCGTGTGCATCCCGACCACGTCCGGCACGGGCGCGGAGGTCACGCCGTTCGCGGTGATCTCCGACCCCGACGCGGGCAAGAAGTACCCGCTGGCGGACTACGCGCTGACCCCGACGGTCGCGATCATCGACCCCGTCCTCACCTCGAAGATGCCGCGCTCGCTGGCCGCCGACTCGGGCTTCGACGCCCTGACGCACGCGACCGAGGCGTTCGTGTCGGTCTACGCGAACGACTTCACGGACGGCATGGCCCTGCAGGCGATCCGCCTGATCTTCGACAACCTGGCCCAGTCGGTGAACGGCGACCCGGCGGACCCGCTGACCAAGGACGCGCGGGAGAAGATGCACAACGCGGGGACGATCGCCGGCATGGCGTTCGGCAACGCGTTCCTCGGCATCGTGCACGCGATGGCGCACGTCATCGGCTCGACGTACCACCTGGTGCACGGCCGCACGAACGCCACGCTCCTGCCGCACGTGATCCGGTACAACGGCACGGTCCCGACCAAGCTCACGAGCTGGCCGAAGTACGAGCGCTACGTCGCCCCCGAGCGGTTCCAGCAGATCGCGCAGATGCTCGGCCTGCCGGCCGCGACGCCGGAGGAGGGCGTCGAGTCCTACGCCCGGGCCGTCGAGTCGCTGCGCGCGAAGGTGGGCATCCCGGCGTCCTTCCAGGCCCAGGGCGTCGACGAGCGGGAGTTCCTGCGCCGGCTCGACGAGGTCGCCATGGGCGCCTACGAGGACCAGTGCGCTCCCGCCAACCCGCGGATGCCCATGATCGACGACATGAAGGACCTCATGACCGCGGCCTACTACGGCACGTCGCTGGAGGACGTCCGGGGCCGCAGCGAGCGCACGGAGGGCTGACCGACTCCCCGACGGTCCTCCCCCGCCCTCCCGGGGCGCCTCCGTCGACGCTCGCACCGACGCCCCCCGCCGTACCGGCGGGGGGCGTCGTCGTGCGCGCTCCGTCGTCGTGCACGCTCCGCCGCGGAACCCCGCCCACCTGCGCGGATGAGACGTCGATGAGGACGACGGGCGGGGCGCCCCCGCGACCGGCAGACTGTGGCGCCGGCCGCCCCACCCCCTCCGCACGGTCCCCCGGGCGGCCGCGAGCCGCACGACGACGACCCCAGGAGGTCCCCGTGGCAGCGCACCGCACGCCCGTCCCGTCCCGCCCGCTCGGCACCCTGGCCGCGCTGCGCCCCGGCGCCCCGGCCCCGCTGCGCAGCCGCGCCGTCGGCGTCGCCGCCGCCGCGCTCCTCACTCTCGGGCTCGCGGCCTGCACCGACGCCGACGTCGACCAGGTCGCCGACGAGATCGGCAGCGCCGCGCAGGGCGCCGCCGACGACATCACGTCCGCCGGCGACGCGATCCAGCAGGCGCTCGCGGACGCCGAGGCGGACGTGGCCGGCGCCCGGACGCGGATCGACGAGGCGCGCGCGTCGCTCGGGTCGCTCGACGACCAGGCCCGCGCGCAGGCCGACGAGGCCGTCACGTCGGCGCAGTCTGCGGTCGACCAGGCCGAGGCCGCGCTCACGCAGGCGAAGGCCGAGGGCGAGGCGCAGTCGGCGACGGCCGTGGCCGAGGCGCGCGAGAAGGTCGCCGCGGCCGAGGCGGAGCTCGACGCCGCGACCGCGAGCGCCGGCGCCGAGGGCGGCGACGCGCTCCGCTCGCTCGCCGACCAGCTCGCCACGCTCGGGAGCGACCTCGAGGCGGCCACGGCCGGCTGACGCCCTCTCCGACGCGCACGGCGGCGGGCACGGCGACGGGCACGGCGACGGGCACGGGCGGCGGCGCGGGTGATCTTCACGACGCGCCGCCGCACGGCTCGTCCCACGCTCCCGTCGTGCCGATGGTGGGGTCATGGCAGCACGGAACCCGGTCCGCGCGGTGCGGCACCACCCCGTCGAGTGGTGGGTGGTGGCCGCGTGGGCGTCCCTCGCCCTGCTCGTCGTCGGCGGGCTGCTCGCCGCGGCCGGCGTCCTCTGACGCACCCCCGCCCGCCCGGCACGGGGCGCGCCGGTCGTGCGCGCCCCTAGGCTCACGACGGTGACGACCTCCCCCGTCCCGCCGCGCTGGCAGCAGGTCGCCGCCGCGGCCGGCCTGCTCGACGCCGACGGCGGCGTGCGCGCCACCGTCTTCGCCGAGATGTCGGCGCTCGCGGCCCGCACGGGTGCGCTGAACCTCGGGCAGGGCTTCCCCGACGTCGACGGGCCCGCCCCGGTCGCGCGCGCCGCGGCCGACGCGGTGCTCGCGGGGCACAACCAGTACCCGCCCGGTCCCGGGATCCCCGCGCTGCGGCAGGCGGTCGCGGCGCACCAGGCCGCGCGGTACGGCACCACGCTCGACCCCGACCGCGAGGTCCTCGTGACGACGGGCGCGACCGAGGCCCTCGCCGCGGCGGTGCTCGCGCTGACCGGGCCCGGCGACGAGGTGCTCACGCTCGAGCCGTTCTACGACTCCTACGCCGCGGTCGTCGCGATGGCCGGCGCCCGGCACACCACCGCGCCGCTGGTCGCGACGCCCGACGGCTTCCGGCTCGACGCCGACGCGCTGGCCGCGGCCGTCACGCCGCGCACCCGGCTGCTGCTGCTCAACTCGCCGCACAACCCGACGGGCGCGGTGCTGCGCCGCGACGAGCTCGAGGTCGTCGCGCGCCTGGCCGTCGCCCACGACCTGCTCGTCGTGACGGACGAGGTGTACGAGCACCTGACGTTCGACGTGCCGCACGTGCCGCTCGCGACGCTGCCCGGCATGGCGGGGCGGACGCTGACCGTCTCGTCGTCGGGCAAGACGTTCTCGTTCACCGGCTGGAAGATCGGCTGGGTCACCGGCCCGGAGGAGCTGGTCACGGCCGTGCGCACGGTCAAGCAGTTCCTCACGTACGTCTCGGGCGCGCCGTTCCAGCCGGCCGTCGCCGCGGCCCTCACCGACCCCGCCGCGCTCGCGTGGGTGGACGACCTCGTGGCGTCGCTCGCCGGGCGGCGCGACCTGCTCGCGGCGGGCCTGCGCGACGCCGGGTTCGACGTCGTCCGCCCCGACGGCACCTACTTCGTGCTCGCCGACGCCGCCCCCCTCGGGTACGCGGACGGCGTGGCGCTGTGCCGAGACCTGCCGGCGCTCGCGGGCGTCGTCGGCGTGCCGGTCCGCGCCTTCACGCACCCGGGGTCGGCCGCCGACCGGGCGCTCGGCTCGTGGGTGCGGTTCACGTTCGTCAAGCGCCGCGAGGTGCTCGAGGAGGCGGTGACCCGGCTGGCCCGGCTGCGCACGGCCGTGTGAGGCGGCGGAGGCAGGGGACGCCCCCGCCTCCCCCGCCCGCCGTCAGGTCAGCTGCCAGGCACCGCCGCGCCGGAACGCGGGGGTGGCGAGCGCGAGCACCAGGAGCGCGAGCACCGACGCCGCCGCCATGACGCCCGTCATCGCGAGCGCGTCGCCGCCCAGCAGGCCGGAGACCGGGCTCACGAGGCCGGACACGCCCGCCTGGCAGGCGCCGATGAAGGCGGCGGCCGTGCCGGCGACCTCGCCGTGCCGGCCGAGCGCGATGCTCGACGCGTTCGGCGGCGCGAAGTTGACCAGCGCGAGCACGAACCACAGCACCACGAGGAGCGCCCACAGCCCGCCGGCGCCCGTCGCCCCCAGCACCAGCAGAACGCCCGACAGCAGCACGACGCCCACCTGCGCGGCCCGCAGGATGCGGATGGGCGCGACCCGCCGGACGATCGCGGCGTTGACCTGCGCCCCGACGACCAGGCCGATCCCGTTGACGGCGAAGACCAGCGAGAACTGGTGCTCGGAGAGCCCGTAGCCCTCGCGCAGCACGAACGGCGACGCGACGACGTAGCTCATGAGCACGGCCATGTTGAGACCGGGCAGCACCGCGAGCGCGACGAAGTGCCGGTCGCGCAGGAGGGTGCGGTACCCCGACAGCGCCGTGCGGAAGCCACCGGCGCGACGCCGCTCGGCGGGCAGCGTCTCGGGCATCTTCGTCAGGACGACGACCCACAGGCCGGCGCCGAAGACCGCGAGTGCGAAGAAGACGGCGCGCCACCCCCACTGCCCGGCGATGAGCCCGCCGACCGACGGCGCGAACAGCGGCGCGACGCCGATGACGAGCATCAGCCGGGACATCAGGCGCGACGCGTCGGAGCCCACGAACCGGTCGCGGATGAGCGCCATCGCGACGACCGACGCCGACGCGTTGAAGAACCCCTGGAGCATGCGCAGCGCGACCAGCGGGACGATCGCCGGTGCGATCGCGCACAGCAGCGACGTGACGACGTGCAGCGCGACACCCACGAGCACGGGCGCGCGCCGGCCGAACCGGTCGGACAGCGGGCCGATGACGAGCTGGCCGACGGCCCCGCCGAGCAGCATGCCGGTCATGGTGAGCTGCGCCGCGGCGGCGGACGTCCCGAGGTCGCGCGCCACGTCGGGCAGCGACGGCAGGTAGATGTCGGTCGAGACGGCGGGCAGCGCGGTCATCGAGCCGAGGAGCAGGACGTAGCGCCAGTCGGGGCGGTACGTCGGGGAGCCGGGGGCGGGGCCCGCGGCGGAGGTGCCGCCGGCCTCGGCGCGCGCGTCGGGCGGGGTCGCGGCGCGGGCCTCCGGTGGTGCGGTCACCTGCACCTCGGGGCGCGCGGGTGCGTCGGCGCGCGACGTGCCGGGGGCGACGGCGTCGGGGGCGTGTCCTGGTGCGGGGTCGGGCTGCAGTGGCATCACCGCCATCGTCGCACCGTCTCGCGGGAGTCAGCGAATCGATTCGACCTTCTCGGTCCCGCCGTCGCCCGGGCGCCCGCCGCACCGGCCGAGGCCGTCCGAGGCCGTCCGGGTGACGGCCCCGTCACGAAGCGCCGCCCGCCTCCAGCGCGGGCGCCGCCGCGCCGATGGGCCCACGTGAGCTACGACATCCTGCTCGTCGCGCGGCGCCCCGGGCAGACGTTCGACGAGGCGCTCGACGGCGGCGGCGACGGCGGCCCCCTCGGTCCCGAGCGTCTCGCGCAGTGGGCGCGCATCGAGACCCGCGCCCGTGCGCTGCTGGGGGACGTGCTCGTGCACGTCGACCCCGAGCGGGGCGCCGAGCTGTCGCACGAGGCCACCGGCCTCCAGGTCGAGCTGTACGCCGACCAGGGCGCCGTGGCGTACCCGTACTGGGAGCACGAGGACCGCGCCGCGTTCCACCGGCTGGTGCACGCCCTGGTCGCGGTCGTCGTGGAGGAGACGGGCCTCGAGGCGTACGACCCGCAGACGGACGCGCCCTTCGACGGCGTGCCCGACGACCGCGTCGGCGTCGAGGGCACCGCGGCGATCGTGGCCGAGCGCGGCGCCCGCGCGTCCGGCGTCCCCGCCGCCGACGTGCCGGCCGTCCCGGACGCGGCCCTGACGCGGTGGCGCCCCGCCCCGGGGCGCGCGCCCGGCCCGCGGGAGCCGCTCACCGGCGGGAACCAGCGCACCCGCGCGCTGCGGTACCTGGTGTGCGGCGCGCTCGTCGTCCTGCTCGCCGGCGGGCGCGTGCTCGGGGGCGACGTGACGGCGTGGTCGGTCGCGCTCCTCGCGGGCGGGCTGCTCGACGTCGGGATCGGGGTCGTGGTCTGGCGGCGGTGGGTGTCCCCCGGCCGGTGACGCCCGCGCCCCCTCCCCGCCGGGCGACGTGTCGGTGGGCGGTGGGAGAGTGTCCGGCATGTGCGGCCGCTACGCGTCCTTCCGCGAGGACCAGGAGATCGCGGACGAGTTCGCGGTCGCGACGATCGCCGACGACGTCCGGCTGCTGCCGCCGTCGTGGAACGTCGCGCCCACCGACGGCGTGCGGATCGTCGTCGAGCGCGCGGACCGCGCGACGGGCGAGATCACGCGCCAGCTGCGGGTCGCCCGCTGGGGGCTCGTGCCGTCGTGGGCGAAGGACCCGTCGGTGGGCGCGCGGATGATCAACGCGCGGGTCGAGACGCTGGCCGAGAAGCCGGCGTTCGCGAAGCCCTTCGGCGTGCGCCGGGCCCTCCTGCCCGCGGACGGCTACTACGAGTGGCAGCGCCTCGAGGCACCCGAGGGCGCGCCGCGCAGCCGGCGCACCGCCAAGCAGCCGTACTGGATCCACCCGGCGGACGGCGACCTCGCCGCGCTCGCCGGCCTGTACGAGTTCTGGAAGGACCCGACCAAGGACGACGACGACCCCGACCGGTGGATCGTCTCGGCCACGGTCGTGACGCGGCCTGCGGCGACCGAGGCGCTCGCCGCCATCCACGACCGGCAGCCGCTCATGCTCCCGCGCGACCGCTGGGCGGCGTGGCTCGACCCCGCCGTCGACGCGGACGAGGCCCGCGCGCTGCTCGACGTCACCCCGCCCGACCTCGTCGCGACCCCCGTGTCGACGCGCGTCAACGCGGTCGCGAACAACGGGCCGGACCTGGTCGACCCCGTGGGCGAGGACGTGCACCCGTCCTGAGGCGCGCGCGCCTTACTGCGTCGGCGCGGGCGCGAGCCGGTACGGCGTGATCTCGCCGATCCCCGCCAGGTCGCGCACCGGCAGCTTCTCGAGCGCGAAGCGCGGGTCCCCGCCCAGCACGGCGGCGGTGCCGGCGTCCACCAGCACGCTGCTGGGGTCCGCCACGTCGGTCAGCCGCGCCGCGAGGTTCACGACCGGCCCGAACACGTCGCCGAACCGCGACAGCACCCGGCCCCACACGAGGCCGACGCGCACCGGCGTGACCCCGCGCGCGCCCTCGGCGAGGCCGCCCACGCCGCGCTCCGCGTCGACGTCGAGGGACGTGCCGAACGCGTCGGCGAGCCCCAGCGCCACGCGCGCACCGACGCCCGGCGTGTCGGCGATGAACAGCACCGCGTCGCCGATCGTCTTGACGACGCGGCCGCCCGCGCCGACCACGACGTCCCGCGCCGCCGCCTCGAAGCGCTGCACGAAGTGCGACAGGTCCGTCGAGCCGAGCCCGGCCGTGCGGCGCGTGAACGACACCATGTCGGCGAACCCGACGGCCCGCGCCAGCGGCAGCCGTCCCGTCTCCCCCGCCTGCTCGCGCATCTCGCCGAACTCGGCGGCGTACCGGTCGGCGACCGCGGCGAGCTGGCGCCGGTAGGAGTGCAGCAGCTGCTGCTCCAGCACGGGCGCGAGGTCCTTGAGCCGGTCGAGGACCAGCAGCCGCGCGCTCGTGTCGTCGAGCGCGTACCGCGCCGCCATGTCCTCCACGAGCGCCTCCACCTGCCACAGCGCGAGGCGGTCGGACGTGTGGCCGAGGGCGCGCACCACCGTCACCACCGTCGGCAGCGCCAGCCCGTGCGTGCGCAGCAGGGAGCCCGCCAGGCGGATGGCCTCGGCGTCGCGCTCGGTGAACAGCGGCTCGTCGTCGGCGCCCGCCGGCAGGCCGAGCGTGCGCCAGAACGTGCGGACGAGGTCGATCTCGATGCCGTAGCGCTCGGCGAGGTCCCGCGCCGTCATCGTGCGGGGACCGCCGAGGAGGAGGTCGTCGAGCTCGCCGGTGGTGCCCTGGCGCGGCGCGTCGCCGGCGCTGCGCGCGGCGGCCGGCCCCGTGCCGGGCGCGTGCGTGGGGTCGGCCGTGACCGGGACCTCCTGAGGGGCCGCCGCCCGGGGTCCGGGTGCGCCGCCGACGCCGTCGTGCACGGGAGGAGCCTAGTTCACCGGCTCCCGCCCGCACCGGCGCGGTCCGGCGGGACGACCGGCCCCGCGCGGGCCCGTGCGTCCGCGCGGCCGGCTCGTGCGGCCGCGTCAGGCGCCGCGGACGTGCCGCACGTCGCCCGCGTGCACGACGTGCTCGCGGCCGTCCGCGTCGGCGACGACCAGCGCGCCGTCGGCGTCGAGGCGGAGCGCCGTGCCCCGCAGCGTGGAGCCGTCGGGCAGCTCGACGGCCACCTCGCCGCCCAGCGTGGTGCACACCGCCGCGACCTCGTCCGCCAGCCCGGTGGCCGCGGCGTCGCCGCCGCCGTCCGCCCACCGGGACGCCACCTCGTGCAGCGCGGTGACGAGCGCCGCGAGCACGGTCGCGCGGTCCGTGTCGCGGGCGCCCGCGAGCGCGAGCGACGTCGCCCACGGGACGGGCAGCTCGTCCGCGGCCTGGTCGACGTTGACCCCGATCCCCACGGCGACGGCCGGCCCCGGCCCGGCGTCCGGGACGACCTCCGCGAGAATTCCGGCGACCTTGCGGGCGGTGCCCCAGCCCTCGACGTCGGCCGCGTCGGCGCCGAGGTCGACGAGCACGTCGTTCGGCCACTTGAGCACGGCCCGCACGCCCGTGGTGGCGCGCAGGGCGCGGACGGTGCCGAGGCCCGCGAGCAGCGGCAGCCACCCGAACGTGCCGGGTCCCGACCGCGGCCGGGCGACGAACGTGCACGTCAGCGCGGCCCGGGCGGGCGTCTCCCAGGACCGGCCGGTGCGCCCGCGCCCCTGCGTCTGGTGGTCCGCGACGAGGAGGCTCGCGTGCGGCCACGCGGCGGGCTCCCGGCGCAGCGCGGCGACGACGTCGGCGTTCGTCGACGCGGTGGCGTCCACGACGTCGAGCCGGGCGAGCGGGCCGGCCGGGGCGAGCAGGAGCGCGCGCAGGGCGGAGACCTCGAGCGGGAGGCGGGCGGACGTCACGCGGTCATCATGGCGCAGCCGTGCCCGGGTGTCCCCGCGCGGGGGGCCGAGGACGACCGGCGTCGGTTGTGGGGTCCCCACAGCACGCTCCGGGCAACACGGTCCCTCGTGTGCACACGGGTGGTGGACACCGACAACTAGCCTTCGTCGGGTGACCTCGACCGATCCCGCAGCACCCGGCCGCACCACCGCGGGCCTGCTCGCCGACCTGGAGGCCCGCCGCGCGGCCGCGGTCGACGCGGCCGAGGAGGCCGCCGCCGCGAAGCAGCACGCCCGTGGCAAGAAGACCGCCCGCGAGCGCGTCGAGCAGCTGCTCGACCCCGGCTCGTTCACCGAGATCGACGCCTTCGCGCGGCACCGGTCGACCAACTTCGGACTCGAGAAGCGGCGCGTCGCCGGCGACGGCGTCGTGGTCGGGCACGGCACGGTCGACGGCCGGCCCGTCGCGGTCTACTCGCAGGACTTCACGGTGTTCGGCGGCAGCCTCGGCGAGGTCCACGGGCAGAAGATCGCGAAGGTCATGGACCTCGCGCTGCGCACCGGCGTGCCGCTCGTCGGCATCAGCGACGGCGGCGGCGCGCGCATCCAGGAGGGCGTCGCGGCGCTCACCCAGTTCGCCGAGATCTTCCGGCGCAACGTGGCCGCCTCGGGCGTGATCCCGCAGATCAGCCTCATCCTCGGGCCGTCCGCGGGCGGCGCCGTGTACTCGCCCGCGCTGACGGACTTCATCGTCATGGCCGACGGCACGTCGAACATGTTCATCACCGGCCCGGACGTGATCCGCGCGGTCACGGGCGAGGACGTGGGCTTCGAGGAGCTCGGCGGCGCCACCACGCACTCGACGAAGTCCGGCGTCGCGCACTACATGGCGTCCGACGAGGACGACGCGATCGACTGGGTGCGCTCGCTGCTGTCGTACCTGCCGCAGAACAACCTCGCCGACCCGCCCGCGTACCCGCACGAGTCGCCGACCGAGGTCACCGAGGACGACCTCGCGCTCGACACGCTCGTGCCCGACTCGGACAACCAGCCGTACGACATGCACACGGTGCTCGAGCACGTGCTGGACGAGGGCGCGCTGCTCGAGGTGCAGGCCCTGTACGCGCAGAACGTGGTCGTCGGGTTCGGGCACGTCGACGGGCAGCCCGTCGGGGTCGTGGCGAACCAGCCGCAGCAGATGGCCGGCACGCTCGACATCGACGCGGCGGAGAAGGCGGCGCGGTTCGTGCGCACGTGCGACGCGTTCGGCATCCCGGTGCTGACGTTCGTCGACGTCCCGGGGTTCCTGCCCGGCACCGACCAGGAGTGGAACGGCATCATCCGCCGCGGCGCGAAGCTCATCTACGCGTACGCCGAGGCGACGGTCCCGCTCGTCACCGTCATCACGCGCAAGGCGTACGGCGGCGCGTACATCGTCATGGGCTCCAAGCAGCTCGGCGCCGACGTGAACCTCGCGTGGCCGACCGCGCAGATCGCCGTCATGGGCGCCGGCGGTGCGGTGAACATCCTGCAGCGCGGTGCGCTCAAGGCCGTCGCGGACGCCGGCGGCGACGTCGACGCGGAGCGCCGCCGGCTCACCGCGGAGTACGAGGACGCGATCGTCCACCCCTGGGAGGCGGCCGACCGCGGCTACGTCGACGCGGTGATCGCGCCGTCGCAGACCCGCAGCGAGATCGTCAAGGCGCTGCGGCTGCTGCGGACGAAGCGCGCGAGCCTGCCCCCCAAGAAGCACGGGAACATCCCGCTGTGAGCACCGAGCCGGAGCCCACGGGCGCGCCCGACGAGCACGACCCCGCCAGCCACGGGCGCGAGCCGCTCGAGGGCGTCGACGCCGCCGACCTGCACGCGGCGGTCGACGCCCTGTCCGCCGCGCTGCACGCGTACGTCGAGACGGCGGTCGGCGTCCGCGCGGAGTTCGGTGCGCGCGAGGCGGACGAGGACCCGCGGGTGCTCGCGCTCGAGCAGCGCGTCGGCGGGCTCAACGCGGGGCTGTACGACCTGCTGCACAGCCGCCTGGGCCTGCACGCGGACCTCACCGGCATGACGTGGGACGACCGCGACGACACCACGTCCGAGCCGGGCGAGCGGGACACGTTCCACCTGGGCTTCGTCGTGGAGCTGCCCGGCGGCGTCACCGACCTCACGCTCGACGCGGTGCTCGACGTCGTCGACGACGGCGGCGCGCAGATCACGCAGCAGCTCGTGGACCGCGGGTTCGTCGTCGGCGAGTGGGGCGCCGGGCGGGGTGCGCCCGTGCTGCTCGACGACGAGGACGAGGAGGACGAGTGAGCGCGCCGACCGACGGGCCGGCCGGACCGGCCGCGCGGGGTGACGCGCACGTGCAGGTGGTGCGCGGCACGCCGGACGACGTGGAGCTCGCGGCGCTCGTCGCCGGGCTCGTCGCCGCCGCCTCCGGGCACGACGGTGCGGACGGCGCGCACGCGCACGACCGCGACGACGCCGACCGCGCCGCCCGCGCCCGCTGGACCGCGCCCGGCCGCCTGCGCGGCACCGTGCCGCCGGTGCGCGGCGCGGACGCGTGGCGCTGGAGCCTGCACCCCTGACGCCGCCCCGGCGCCCGGGCGCCCCGCGTACCGCGGCTAGGGTGCCGGGGTGAGCACGCTGCCCCCGTCCGGTCCCAGCCGCACCCCCACCCCGGTCGACGCCGTCGCCGACGCGTACGTCGCCGCGCTCGCGCGGCTGCACCCGATCGAGGCCACCCACCTGGGCGTCCCCGGGTACGAGCGGGAGCTGCCCGACTTCTCCCCCGACGGGCACGCGGCCCGCGCCGAGCAGCGCCGGTCCACCCTCATCGCGCTGGAGGGCCTCGCCGCCGCCGACGACGTCGACACCGTGACGCTCGCCGCCATGCGGTTCGCCCTGCGCACCGACCTCGACCTGCACGACGCCGGCGAGGACGAGCGCCGGCTCAACAACATCGCGTCCCCGGCGCAGGCGGTCGCCGAGGTCTTCGACCTCATGGCCACCGACACCGAGCAGGCGTGGGACGACGTCGCCGCCCGCCTGCGCGCCGTCCGCGGCGCGCTCGCCGGGTACACGACGTCGCTGCGGGCCGCCGCGGAGCGGGGGCACGTCGCCCCGGTGCGCCAGGTGCACGCCGTCGTCGAGCAGGCCCGCGGCCTCGCGGACGCGGACGCCTCGGCGCTCGCCCGGCTCGTGCGCGGCGCCGACGCCACGGCCGTCCTCGGGGACGACCACCCGCTGCGCCGGGACCTCGAGGCGGCGTCCGCGGACGCCCGCGCGGCGTACGGCGAGCTCGCCGCGTTCCTCGCGGACGAGCTCGCGCCGCGTGCCCCCGAGGCCGACGCGGCCGGGCGCGACCGGTACGCGCTGTGGTCGCGGCACTGGGTCGGCGCGACGCTCGACCTCGAGGAGACCTACGCGTGGGGGCTCGAGGAGCTCGCGCGCGTCCAGGCCGAGCAGGCGGAGCTCGCCGCGCAGGTCGCCGGCCCCGGCGCGAGCGTCGAGGAGGCGGTCGCCGTGCTCGACGCCGACCCGGCGCGCACGCTCACCGACACCGCGGCGCTGCAGGCGTGGATGCAGCGCACGTCCGACGCCGCGGTGGAGGCGCTCGACGGCACCCACTTCGACATCCCCGTGCCCGTGCGCACCCTCGAGTGCCGCATCGCGCCGTCCCGCACGGGCGCCATCTACTACACGGGCCCGAGCGACGACTTCAGCCGGCCCGGTCGCATGTGGTGGTCCGTCCCCGAGGACGTCACGACGTTCCACACCTGGCGCGAGCTGACGACCGTCTACCACGAGGGCGTCCCGGGCCACCACCTGCAGATCGCGCAGGCCGTGCACGAGCGCGCGACCCTCAACCAGTGGCGCCGCCTCGCGTCGTGGACGTCCGGCCACGGCGAGGGCTGGGCGCTGTACGCCGAGCGGCTCATGGCCGACCTCGGCTTCCTCGACGACCCGGGCGACCGGCTCGGCATGCTCGACGGGCAGCGCCTGCGCGCCGCGCGCGTCGTCTTCGACATCGGCGTGCACCTGGGCCTGCCCGCACCGGCGGCGTACGGCGGGGCCTGGACGCCCGCGAGCGCGTGGGACTTCCTGCGCGCGAACGTCAACATGTCCGACTCGTTCGTGCGGTTCGAGTACACGCGCTACCTCGGCTGGCCGGGGCAGGCGCCGTCGTACAAGGTCGGCCAGCGCCTGTGGGAGCAGGCCCGGGACACCGCGCGCCGGCAGGCCGCCGAGCGCGGCCAGGCGTTCGACCTGCGCGACTTCCACGCGCGGGCGCTGCGGCTCGGCTCGGTGCCGCTCGAGATCCTGCCGTCGGCGCTCGGCGTCTGAGGCGCGGGTCGCCCGAGGCGCCGATCGCCC
>NZ_JBHUZW010000050.1:0-26654 GCF_042667215.1 Cellulomonas sp. NPDC057328
CCGGTCCCGACCGGCGACCTCGACGCGCGACGGGCGACCTCGGCGGAGGTGGTGGTCGGGACGAGCCGGCGCGCGTGGTCCGGACGAGCCGGAAGCGCGGGCGGCGGGCGTGGTCCGGACGAGCCGGAAGCACGGGCGGCGGGCGCGGCCTCGGACGGAGGTGGGTGTGCTGCGGCGCGCGGAGGAGATGCACGCGGAGGCGGCTGCCGTCGTGGCCGCCGAGCGCGCGCGGCTCGCGGCCGCCGGCGTGTCGGGCGCGCTGGTGTGGACGGGCGCGTCCAGCCTGCCCGGCGCGCTGACGCGTGGCGACGTCGACCTGCACCTGCGCGTCCCGCCGGACGACGTCGAGTCCGCCGTCGCCGCGGTGCGCGCGCTGCACGCCGTCCGCCGGCCGGACCTGTGGTGCGCGACGCTCGCGACCTTCGCCGTCGAGGCGCCGCTGCCGACCGAGCTCGCCGTCACCCCCGTCGGCTCCGAGCACGACGTCCGCTTCACGCGCACGTGGGACCTGCTGCGCGCCGACCCCCACCTGCTCGCCGAGTACAACGCGGTGAAACGCCGCGCGGACGGCACCCCGGCGTACGAGGACGCCAAGTCCGCCTTCTTCACCCGCCTCCTCGAGTCCGCCCCCTGACCCGGGCCCGCCCCGCCGAGTACGCCAGTACCTCGCCCAGGTCGCCGGTCCCGGCAGGCGACCTCGCCACCGGACCGGCGAACTCGGCGAGGAGGGGTGGGCGGAGGGGTCGAGGAGGGGTGAGCGGAGGGGGTGGAGGCGGCGGGCGGGCGGAGCGGTCAGCGGCGGGCGTCCGGACGGTCGCCGGCGCCCACGCGCTCCCAGCCGCGCCGGTCCGCGCGCGTGCCGAGCCGTGCCGGGCCCTTCGAGCGGTAGACGACGTACGGGCGCCACAGGTACCCGACCGGCGCGCTGAACACGTGCACGAGCCGCGTGAACGGCCACAGCGCGAACAGCAGCATCGCGGACATGCCGTGCAGCTGGAACCCGATCGGCGCCTCCGCCATGAGCTCGGGGTGCAGGTCGAACCGGAAGATGCCGCGGAACCACACCGAGACGCCGTCGCGGTAGTCGTAGTGCCCGCCGAGGTTGAGGATCGAGCCCGCGATCGTGTTCCACATGCCGAGGGCGATGACGACCGCGAGGACGAGGTACATGACCTTGTCCATGGGCGTCGTCGCGCTGAACACCGGCCCGACGGTGCGCCGCCGGTAGATCAGCAGCGCCATCCCGACGACGGTGCACACGCCCGCCACCGCACCGATCGACACGGCGAGGAAGTGGTACAGCTCCTCGCTCATGCCGACGGCCTCGGTCCACGACTTCGGGATGCCCAGCCCCATGACGTGCCCGAGGAACACGGCGAGGATCCCGAAGTGGAACATCGGGCTGGCCCAGCGCAGCAGCCGGCTCTCGTAGAGCTGCGACGAGCGGGTGGTCCAGCCGAACTTGTCGTACCGGTACCGCCACACGTGCCCGAGCACGAAGACCGCCAGGCACACGTACGGCACGACGACCCAGAGGATCGTGTCGACGGCGGTCATCGGCGCACTCCCGGGGTCGGCAGGAAGACGGGACCGGCCGGCTGGGCGGCCTCCATGGTGGTGGGCGGGCCGAACGGCTCGAGGCCGACCTCCTCGCCCGGCGGGCCGGCCGTGGCGAGGCGCGCGACGGCCGTCCGCTCGTCCTCGCCGAGCGGCGGCAGCGTGGCGCAGACCGCGACGAGCGCGTCCGCCCACGGCGACCCGGCGTCCCGCAGCGCCATGCGCAGCAGCTCGAGCCCGGCGCGGTGGTCCTGCAGCAGCCGCAGCCCGGCCTGCTGCGCCGGCCCCTCGGTCGACGCGAACTCCAGCACGACCGCGACGTGGTCGGGCAGCTCGTCGCTCCCGAGCTCGAGCCCGGCGGCGCGGTACGCCTGCTTGACCTCGACGAGGGCGATGCCGCGCTTCCGCGTGTCGCCGTGCGCGTAGTACGTCAGGTAGGGCGAGCAGCGGCGGCGCAGGTCGAACGTGCGGACGTAGTCGGCCTGGAGCTCGCCCAGCGGCGTGGCGGCGACGTGGTCGAGGAGCCGGTCGAGCGGCTCGCGCGCGACCGGGCCGACCTCGGCCGCCGCCCCGCGCAGCACGGGCAGCAGCGTCACGAGGTCGTCGGTCGGGTACTCCAGCAGCAGCGACGCGAGCCGGTGCACGACCGCCGTCTCCCGCGCGGTCGCCGCCCGCGAGCGCGAGCGCGTGAACAGGCTCACCGGTCGTCCTCCGACGCACCCGTCGGGCGGCCCGGGTCGACCGGTCCGCCCGCACCCCCGGCGCCCGTGGGCCCGCCCGGCTCGCCGCCCGCCGGCCGGGGCTGCACGTGCGCCGCCGACTCGTCCGACGCGGGCGCGCGCAGGTCCGCGCCGTCCGGGCCCGGGCGCGGCGGGAACATCCCGTCCGGCGCCGACCTGCCGTCCCAGTTGAGGAGGTTCACCCGTGCCTTGCGCGACGCGGGCTCGGCGACCGTGTCGGTCGTCTGCCGCTGCTGGAGCATGTGGAAGTTCTCGACCGCGATCGGGTCGTTGACGTACGCGCCGCCCGACCCCTCGCCGAACGGCCCGGACCCGCCCATGCCCGGTCCGCCGTCGTAGTCCAGCGAGCACTCGGTCGCCAGCTCCTCCAGGCCGTGCGCCTGCTCGGCGTGCGCGGACGGGATGACGTACCGCTCGTCGTACTTGGCCAGCGCGAGCAGCCGGTACATCCCGTACATCGTGTCCTCGTCCATGCCGACGGACGCCGGGATCGACGCGTCGGCCTCGCGGCCGAGGTTGATGTCGCGCATGTACGACCGCATGGCCGCGAGCCGCTTGAGCACCCCCGTGACGGGTGCCGTGTCCCCGGCGGTGAACAGCTCCGCGAGGTACTCGACGGGGATGCGCAGGTGCTCGATCGCGGCGAACAGGTTGTCCGCGCGCTCGGCGTCCTCGCCCGTCTCCGCGACCACGTCCACCACGGGCGACAGCGGCGGGACGTACCAGACCATCGGCATCGTGCGGTACTCGGGGTGCAGCGGCAGCGCGATCTCGTACCGGCTGATGAGGTCCCACACGGGCGAGCGCTGCGCGGCCTCGACCCAGTCGCGCGGGATGCCGGCGCGCTCGGCCTCGCGCTGCACGGCCGGGTCGTGCGGGTCGAGCAGGACGCTGCGCTGCGCGGCCAGGAGCTTCGTCTCGTCGGGCTCGCTCGCGGCCTCGAGCACGCGGTCGGCGTCGTAGAGGACGAGCCCGATGTACCGGAGCCGGCCGACGCACGTCTCCGAGCACACGGTCGGCAGCCCCACCTCGACGCGCGGGAAGCAGAACGTGCACTTCTCGGCCTTGCCCGTGCGGTGGTTGAAGTAGACCTTCTTGTACGGGCAGCCGGTGACGCACTTGCGCCAGCCGCGGCACGCGTCCTGGTCGACGAGGACGATGCCGTCCTCGGCGCGCTTGTAGATCGCCCCCGACGGGCACGACGCCGCGCACGACGGGTTGAGGCAGTGCTCGCAGATCCGCGGCAGGTAGAACATGAAGGTCTGCTCGAACTCGAGCCTGACCTTGTCGGAGACCTTCGCGAGCACCGGGTCGTCGGCGAGCAGCTGCGGGCCGCCGCCGAGGTCGTCGTCCCAGTTGGCGCTCCACCGCACCTGCATGTCCTCGCCGCTGAGCAGCGACTTCGGCCGCGCGACCGGCACGTGCTCCTGCAGCGGGGCGTCGGTGAGGTTCTCGTAGTCGTACGTCCACGGCTCGTAGTACTGGTCGATCGACGGCTGCTTGGGGCTCGCGAAGATCGTCAGCAGGTTCTTCAGCCGCCCGCCGGCCTTGAGCTGCAGGCGCCCGCGCGTGTTGAGGGTCCAGCCGCCCTCCCACACCGACTGGTCCTCGTAGGTGCGCGGGTAGCCCTGGCCGGGCCGGGTCTCGACGTTGTTGAACCACACGTACTCGGTGCCCGTGCGGTTCGTCCACGCCTGCTTGCACGTCACCGAGCACGTGTGGCACCCGATGCACTTGTCGAGGTTCATGACCATCGCCATCTGCGCCATGACCTTCATCGGGCACCCCCGGTCGTCGTCGCCATCAGTACTCGACCTCCTGCGTCCGGCGCCGCACGACCGTGACCTCGTCCCGCTGGTTGCCCGTGGGGCCGAGGTAGTTGAAGGCGTAGGTGAGCTGGGCGTACCCGCCGACCAGGTGGGTCGGCTTCATGAGCAGCCGCGTCAGCGAGTTGTGGATGCCGCCGCGCCGGCCGGTGGTGCGCGTGCGCGGGACGTCGATGAGCCGGTCCTGCGCGTGGTGCATGTAGACCGTCCCGGCGGGCATGCGGTGGGAGACGATCGCCCGCGCCACGACGACCCCGTTGCGGTTGACCGCCTCGACCCAGTCGTTGTCGGCGACGCCGATGCGGTCGGCGTCGCGGTCGCTCATCCAGATCACCGGCCCGCCGCGGCTCAGCGAGAGCATGAACAGGTTGTCCTGGTACTCGGAGTGGATCGACCACTTGTTGTGCGGCGTCAGGTAGCGGACGGTGACGCCGAGGCCGACGCCGTCCTCGTCGGTCGTGCCGAGCGCGTTCTCGCCGAAGAGGCGCTGCATGTCCAGCGGTGGCCGGAAGACGGGCAGGCCCTCGCCGATCTCCGTCATCCAGTCGTGGTCGAGGTAGAGCTGCTGGCGCCCGCTCAGCGTGTGCCAGGGCTTGAGCCGCTCGACGTTGACCGTGAACGGCGAGTAGCGCCGCCCGTGCGCCTCGGTGCCCGACCACTCCGGGGACGTGATGACGGTGACCGGCGCGGCCTGCGTGTCCGCGAACGCCACGTGCTTGCCCTCGTGCTCGGCGGCGAGGTCGGCCATGCGCGTGCCGGTGCGCCGCTCGAGGGTGCGGAAGCCCTGCACGGCGAGGCGACCGTTCGTCGTGCCGGACAGCGTGAGGATCGCCTCGCAGACGTGCACGTCGCGCTCGAGCAGGGGGCGTCTGTCGGCGCGTGCGCCCGGACGGCCGGCGGGGACGCGGGCGACGCCGTTGCGGCGGCGCAGGTGCTCGACCTCCGGTCCGACGTCGAACGTCACGCCCTTGGTCGTCAGCCCTGCCGTGTCGGGCACCGGCCCGAGCGTCGCGAGCTGCGCCGCGACCGCCGGGTAGTCGCGCTCGACCGTGACGAGCTTCGGCATCGTCTTCCCGGGGACGGGGTCGCACTCCCCCGTCTTCCAGTCCCGGACGCGTCCGTGCGGGACCGCGAGCTCGTCGGCCGTGTCGTGCATCAGCGGCACGGCGACGACGTCGGTCCGCGTCCCCAGCTGCGTCTCCGCGAGCCGGCTGAACGTGCGCGCGATCGTGTGGAAGATGTCGAAGTCGGTGCGGGTCTGCCACGGGGGCGCGATGGCCGGGCTGAACGAGTTCACGAACGGGTGCATGTCCGTCGTGTTGAGGTCGTGCTTCTCGTACCAGGTGGCCGCGGGCAGGACGACGTCGGAGAACACCGTCGTGCTCGTCATGCGGAAGTCGAGGCTGACCAGCAGGTCGAGCTTGCCGGTGGGCGCCTCGTCCCGCCAGACCACGTCGCGGGGCCGGTGCTCGGGCGGCGCCTCCGTGGCGCGCAGGTTGGAGTCGGCGCCGAGCAGGTGGTGCAGGAAGTACTCGTTGCCCTTGCCGGACGAGCCGAGCAGGTTGGCCCGCCAGACGGTGAGCACGCGCGGGAAGTTCCCGGGGGCGTCGGGGTCCTCGGCGGCGAACCGGAGCGTGCCGTCCTGGAGCCGGCGGACGACGTGGTCGGGCACCGGCTCGCCCGCCGCCGCGGCGTCGTCCGCCAGGTCGAGCGGGTTGCGGTCGAACGTCGGGTACGAGGGCATCCACCCCGAGCGCGCCGACTGCGCGACGACGTCGGCGGTGGTCTTGCCGGACAGCTGGCCGCTGCCGGTGCGGCCGGCCGACAGGGTGTCGGCGGCGAACGGGTCGTAGCGGAACTGGTCGGTGTGCAGGTACCAGTACGCGGTCTGGATCATCGTGCGCGCCGGGCGCGCCCAGTCCGACGCCGTCGCGTACATGGCCTGGCCCGTCACCGGGCGGACCTTCTCCTGCCCGACGTAGTGCGCCCAGCCACCGCCGTTGACGCCCTGGCACCCGGTGAGCGTGGTCAGCGCGAGGAAGGCCCGGTAGATGGTGTCGGAGTGGAACCAGTGGTTGGTGCCGGCGCCCATGAGGATCATGACGCGGCCGCCGGACTCCTCGGCGGTCTGCGCGAGCTCGCGGCCGATCCGCTCCGCCTTGGCCGCCGGGACGCCCGTGAACTGCTCCTGCCACGCGGGCGTGCAGGGCTCGGACGCGTCGTCGTAGCCGGTGGGCCACGTGCCCGGCAGGCCGGGGCGCGCGACGCCGTACTGGGCGAGCATGAGGTCGAGGACCGTCGTGACGAGGTGACCGCCGACCTCGCGGACGGGGACGCCGCGGACGACCGTCCCGGCGGCGCCGTCGGCGGAGTCGAACCGCGGCAGGGCGACCGCGACGGCGTCCGTGGCGCCGCCGCCCTCGTCGGCGAGGCTCAGCGCCGGGCGCGTGCTGCCGAGGTCGAGGTTCCAGCGGCCCACGCCGGCGTCGCCGTAGCGGAAGCCGAGGGAGCCGTTGGGGACCGTCGGCGCGCCGGTCTCCGCGTCGACCAGGACCGTCTTGAAGGCCGCGTTCTCGCTGCCCGCCTCGGCGCCGGGCAGGTCCTCCGCGGTGAGGAACTTGCCGGGCGCGTAGGTGCCGTCGTCGGCGCGGTCCAGGCGGACGAGGAACGGCAGGTCGGTGTAGCGGGCGGCGTACTGCGCGAAGTACTGCGGACGCCGGTCGACGTAGAACTCCTTGAGGAGCACGTGGCCCATGGCCATCGCGAGGGCGCCGTCCGTGCCCGGGGCGACGGCGAGCCACTCGTCGGCGAACTTCACGTTGTCCGCGTAGTCGGGCGCGACCGCGACCACCTTCTGCCCGCGGTAGCGCGCCTCGGCCATCCAGTGCGCGTCAGGCGTGCGGGTGACCGGCAGGTTCGAGCCCCACATGATCAGGTAGGCGGCGTCCCACCAGTCGCCGGACTCGGGGACGTCGGTCTGGTCGCCGAACACCTGCGGGCTCGCGACCGGCAGGTCGGCGTACCAGTCGTAGAACGACAGCATCGGGGCGCCGATGAGCGCGTGGTACCGGGCGCCGACGCCGTGCGACACGATCGACATCGCCGGGATCGGCGAGAAGCCCGCGATGCGGTCCGGACCGTACGTCCTGATCGTGTGCACCTGTGCGGCGGCGACGATCTCGACCGCCTCGTCCCACGTCGCCCGCACGAGCCCGCCCTTGCCGCGGGCGCGCTTGTAGCGCCGGGCGGTCTCCGGGTCCTCGACGATGCTGGCCCACGCCGCGACCGGGTCGCCGCCCTGGCGCGCCTTGGCCTCGCGGAACAGCTCGAGCAGGCGGCCTCGCACGTAGGGGTAGCGGATGCGGGTCGGCGAGTACGTGTACCAGCTGAACGCGGCGCCGCGCGGGCAGCCGCGGGGCTCGTACTCGGGGCTGTCGGGGCCGACCGACGGGTAGTCCGTCTGCTGCGCCTCCCACGTGATGATGCCGTCCTTGACGTACACCTTCCACGAGCAGGAGCCCGTGCAGTTGACGCCGTGCGTGGACCGGACGACCTTGTCGTGGCTCCAGCGGTCCCGGTAGAAGGTGTCGGCGTCGCGGCCGCCCGCCTGGTGCAGCGTGCGCAGGTCGTCGCTGACCTCGCCGCGGCGCAGGTGCCGGCCCAGGCGCAGGATCGCGTCGGAGGCGGGGCCGTCGAGGCCGGGCGGGGAATCGCGCGTCGTCCGCGCCGGGGTGGTGCTCTCGTCCGTCGTCACCGGTGCTGCCTCTCGTCGCGGGCGGGCGCTGCGGGGGTGCGTGCGAGGGGGTGCGTGCGAGGGGGTGCGGGTCAGCCGGTGCGGGCGGAACGGGCGACGGGTCCGCGCGTGAACAGCGCCGCGCCGAGCGAGACGACGGCGAGGAGCGCGAGGCCGAGCGAGTAGTCGCCGAGCCGGTCGTAGACGGCGCCCATGACGAGCGGCGGGACGAACCCGCCGAGCCCGCCGGCCGCGCCGACGAGACCGGTGACGGCGCCGACCTTTTCCGGCGGGGCGAGCTGCCCCACGACGGCGAAGGTCGCCCCGGAGGACGCCCCGAGCAGCGCCGCCAGGCCGAGGAACGCGATGGTCCCGACGGGCATCAGCGGCAGCTCGACCGCCGCGAGGGCTGCGAGGACGGCGATGCCCACGAACGACGTCACGAGCACGGGAATCGGTCCGATGCGGTCGGACAGCGCGCCGCCGACCGGCCGCATCGCGACCGCCAGGACGACGAAGCCGGCGGTGCGGAACGCGGCGTCCTCCGGCGTGAGGCCGAACGCGTTGCCCAGGTAGGTGGGCAGATAGACGCTGAACGCCACGAACCCGCCGAAGCCGACGGCGTACAGGAACGACAGCTGGCCGGTGGCGGGGAGCTTCGCGGTGGCCCAGGTGCGGGCGAGGAAGCTGCCGCTCGGCATGGTGCGGGTCGGGGCGTCGCGCAGCAGGGCTGCGGCGATCGCGGCGTAGATGACGAGGACGCCCGCGACGATGAGGAACGGCGCCTCGGGGCCGACGCTCTCCGTGAGCCGCACGGTGGTGAACGCGGAGATGGCCGTGCCGCCCATGCCGATGCCGAACAGCCCGAGCGCGGTGCCGCGGCGGGCCGGCGGGTACCAGGCGTTGACGAGCGGCACGCCGATCGCGAACGTCGTGCCGCCGAGGCCGAGGAAGAACCCGCCGACCAGCAGCGACACGAACGACTCGGCGACGAGGCCGATGAACAGCACCGGCAGCACGGTGAGCAGGCTGACGACGGGGAACATGACGCGCGCGCCGATCCGGTCCGTCAGCGCCCCGACCGGGATGCGCCCGAGCGACCCGACGATGACCGGCACCGCCACGAGCACCGACTGCTGGAACCCCGTCAGGTCGAGCCGGTCCCGGTACGCCGCGCCGAGCGGGCTGATGAGCGCCCACGCCCAGAAGTTGACGAGGAACCCGACCGTCGCGAGGACGAGCATGCGGGTGGCCTGCGGTGGGGCGGTGGTGGTGGATGGCGGCGGGCTCGCCCCGGACACGCCCGTGCGCGGGCTCGCGGTGCTGCTGCCGGCACCGTCGCCGTGTGCTCTGCGTTCCGACGTCGCCACGTCGGCCCCCTCGCATCGTCACGAGGACCGACGCCGGGGCGTCAGTCGCCTGGGGCGAACGTAGCAGCGACGCGGGATCGCGGCAGCACCATGCTCCGGGGCACCGGGAGGCTGCGGACGTCGTCGTCTCGCGTCCCAGCTGCGGGGGACCCCTGTCGGGGCGTGCGCGCAGTCACTAGCGTGGTCGGTCCTCGACTCCGACGAAGGAGAGCTCCCCATGGCCGAGACGTGGACCATCCAGCTGCGCAGCCCGCTGGCGGGTGACCTGGTCGGGCAGCAGCTCGTCGTCGCCGCGATCGGCACGGCGTTCGAGGCGTCGTACGGGTGGCGCCTGCTCACCGACGCCGGCGACGTCGTCCAGGACGGCTTCTTCCAGGCGGGCTCGATGGGGACGCTCGAGGCGTTCGCCCAGTCGGTGCCGATGACGCACACGCACGTCGGGCCGGCCACGTTCGAGCTGTTCGGCGACGACCCCTCCGGGGAGCACGCGCCCGGCGCCGACCTCGTCAGCGCCCGGGTGGTGCTCGTGCCGGGCGCGCGCGGGTACCGACCGCACCAGGTCGTGCGGGGCGACACGCTGTCCGCGCTCGCCCGCGAGCACGGCTCGCAGGTCGCGTGGATCGTCGCCGCGAACGGCATCCCGAACCCCGACCTCATCCGCGTCGGCCAGGTGCTGCGGATCCCCGTCTGACGTCTGCCCCGGCCTCCTGGGGACACGGCGGCGCCACCGCCGTCCTGCGCACCCCGCCCGCTCCCCGTACAAAGGACGAGGTGAGCACCCACCTCGAGGACTACGCCCTCCTGTCCGACCTCAGCACCGGCCCGCTCGTCTCGCGCGACGGCAGCGTCGACTGGCTGTGCCTGCCGCGGTTCGACTCGCCGGCGGTGTTCTCGGCGCTGCTCGGCGGGCCGGACGACGGCCGCTGGCAGCTGTCGCTGGTCGACGGCGAGGTCGTCGAGCGCCGCTACCTGCCGCGCACGTTCGTCCTGGAGACGACGTGGCGCACGCCGACGGGCACGGCCACGGTCACGGACTTCCTGCCGCCGAGCACCGACCGCGCCGACCTGGTGCGCCGTGTCGAGTGCGTCGAGGGCAGGGTCGAGGTCGAGCACGACCTGCGGCTGCGGTTCGACTACGCGCGCGCGACGCCGTGGGTGCGGGTCGTCGACCACGCGGGCGCGCCGGCGCTGCTGTCGCTCGCGGGGCCGGACGGGCTGCTCGTCACCGGGCCGCTGCTGCGGCCCGCGGCCGACGACGACGGGGCCGAGCAGCCGGGCGCCGCCGGCGCCCCGCGCGCCGAGGAGGGCACGCGCGCCCCGCGGCTCACCGGCCGGTTCCTCCTGGAGGCGGGGCAGACGCTCGACTGGGACCTGTCGTGGTTCCCCTCCTGGGAGCAGCACCCGCGGCCCGCGGACGCCGACGCCGCGCTCGCGGAGACGGTCGGGTTCTGGACCGACTGGGCGTCGCAGCTCACTACGCACGACGCCCACGACCCGGTGGTCCGGCGGTCGCTGCTGGTGCTGCGCGCGCTCACGCACGCCCGCACGGGCGGCATCGTCGCAGCGGCGACCGCGTCCCTTCCCGAGGAGCTCGGCGGCAGCCGCAACTGGGACTACCGGTACGTGTGGCTGCGCGACGCGGCGCTGACCATCGAGGTCGCCATCGCGCACGGCCTCACGCGCGGCGCGCGGCTGTGGCGGGACTGGCTGCTGCGGGCCGTCGCGGGCGACGCGCACGACATCCGGATCATGTACGGCATCGGCGGCGAGCGGGAGCTCGACGAGAAGGAGCTCGACCACCTCGACGGCTACGAGGGCTCGCGTCCGGTGCGCATCGGCAACGGCGCCGCGGACCAGTACCAGGCGGACGTGGTGGGCGAGGTGATGATCGCGCTCGCGGAGCTGCGCGACGCCGGCGTCGCGGACGACGAGTACTCGTGGGGCCTGCAGAAGAGCCTGCTCGCGTACTGCGAGGCGAACATCGACCGCCCCGACCACGGCATCTGGGAGATGCGCGGCGACCTGCACATGTTCACGCACGGGCGCGCGATGATGTGGGCCGCGTTCGACCGGGGCGTCCGCGCGGTCGAGGACCACGGGCTCGACGGGCCGGTGGACCGGTGGCGCGCGCTGCGCGACCGGCTGCGCGCGGAGATCGACACCCGCGGCTTCGACGAGGCGACGAACAGCTTCACGCAGACGTACGACGGCACCGAGGTCGACGCGTCCCTGCTGCAGCTCCCCCACACCGGCTACCTCGCCTACGACGACCCCCGCATGCTCGGCACCGTCGCCCGCATCGAGGCCGACCTGCGCGACGAGCACGGCCTCGTGCACCGCTACCGCACCGAGGCGGGCCTCGACGGCCTCGAGGGCGGCGAGCACCCGTTCCTCATCTGCTGCTTCTGGCTCGTCGAGCAGTACGCGCACAGCGGCCGCCTGCCCGAGGCGGAGTCGCTCATGGACCAGCTCGTCGGGTACGCCAACGACCTCGGCCTGCTCAGCGAGGAGTACGACGCCGACGCGGGCCGGCTCATCGGCAACTTCCCGCAGGCGTTCAGCCACCTCGGGCTGATCCGGGCGGCCGACGCGATCGCGGCGGCGCGCGGTTCGGAGGGCTGATGCGCGTCAGGACACCGTGAGCAGCGTCCCCGGCGGGACCTTGCCCCACAGCATGTCCAGCACCTCGTCGGTCACGCGGATGCACCCGTTGGAGATCGCGCCCGTCGCCCGGAACGGCGTCGTGTGGATCGCCGTCGCCGACGTGTTCGTCGCGCGGTCGTAGACGTCGATCGTCTCGCTCTGGCTCGACAGCAGCAGCACGCGCGGCGTGTACGTGCCCGGTTGGTCCCACTGCGACCCGACGACGAACTGCGGCACCGCGGGCGTCGGCGTGTCCGGCGCCCCGACGGCGATCACGGGGACCGTCTGCGTCGTCGTGCCGTCCTCGATGGTGAGCGTGCGGGCGGCGAGGTCGAGGTGCAGGCGCCAGTCGGTGCCCGACGGCGCGGTGTCCTGCGCCCGGATCCACACCGTCCGGCCGTTGACCTGCGCCCGGTCCTGGCTGGGCAGCGCGCCGCGGCTCGCGACGAGCACGCGCAGCCACCCGCCGCGCTGGTCCAGCACCGGCAGGACCGTCTGCACGTCGAGCGTCGCGGCCGGCACCGCGCCGACGGCCCGCCCGCCCGGGGCGTCGTACCCGGCGGTGTCCCGGAGCACCGTCGCGGTCTGCCACGTGCCCAGCGCGGGGTCGTCGTTGCGCCGCTGCTCCAGCCCGTCCGTGCCGGGCATGCCGGGGACGACGGTCAGCGGGTCGATGAGGGGCAGCGCGGCGACGTCGACGGGCGCGGGAGCCGCGGGCGCGGCGACGGCCACCTTCGCCACCTCGACCGGCGCACGCACGACGACCGGCTCGGGCACCGGCGGCTCCGCGGAGGCGCACCCGGCCGCCAGCACGGCGACGCACGCCGCCGCGACCACTCCTCCACGCACCCGTCCCACCACACCATCATCGTGCGCGCCGGCGCCGGCTCGCGCCATGCGCCCGGTGGGTGGTGCGGCCGACGGGGACGGCGAGGGGGTCGTCCGGTGCGGTGGGCCGGCGCCCGGCCCGGGGGTGGTCCCGCCGCGGGCGGTCGGGTCGCTCGGCTGGTCGCTCGGCGGGCGGCGGTCGGCCGGGACTGGTCCGGCGGCGAGCGGTCGGGTACACCTCGGACGGTGACGGGTGCGGGCGCGGGACGGGCGGGCACGCTGGTCGTCGACGCGGCGAACGTGGTGGGCGCGCGCCCCGACGGCTGGTGGAAGGACCGCGCCGGCGCGGCGGCACGCCTCCTGGGCGCCCTCGCGGCGTCGGTCGACGCGGACGCGTGGGACGGGCGACGCGTCGTCGTGGTCCTCGAGGGCGCGGCCCGGGCCGCCGTGAAGAGCTCCGGTCACCAGGCGTCCACAACGCTTCACCCGGCGCCGGTGGACCAGGCCGTGCACCACTCCGGTCACGCGGGGGCCACCACGCCTCACGGCTCGCCGGACGACGAGCCGCTGCAGCGTCCCGGCCGCCCAGGGCCCACAGCCGGCCAGCCCGTGCCCGACGACGAGGGCGTGCAGCGTTCGTCGCGCCAGGCGGGACGAACGCTGCACACCACCCCCACCCGCGGGTGGCCGGGGGTCGACGTCGTGCTGGCGGAGCGGGACGGGGACTCGGCGATCGTCGAGGTCGTCGCCGCGGCGGAGGACGACGTGGTCGTCGTGACGTCCGACCGCGAGCTGCGCCGGCGCGTCAAGGCGCTCGGCGCCGACGTCCGCGGCGCCGGCTGGCTCCGCGACGTCCTCGACACGCTCACCCCCTGACCGCCTCACCGGGCACCCGCCCGCCCATGCCGTCCCCTGCGCGCCGAGTTCGCCGGTTCGACGCCCAGGTCGCCTGCAGGGACCGCCGACCTCGCCGTCGGACAGGCGAACTCGGCGAGGAAGGGGCGCCGGCTGGCTCCCGCAGCACCCTCGACACGCTCGCCCCCGACCGCTCCACCCGGCCCATCCCAGCCGCCCACCCGGGCGCCGATTCGCCGGTCCGGCGCCCAGCTCGCCGGCACGGACCGCCGACCTCGCCGTCGGACGGGCGAACCCGGCGAGGAAGGGGCGCCGGCTGGCTGCGCGACGTCCTCGACACGGTCACCCCTGACCGCCTCACCGGGCACCGGGCCCGTGCGCCGAGTTCGCCGGTTCGACGCCCAGCTCGCCTGCATGGACCGCCGACCTCGCCGTCGGACGGGCGAACTCGGCGAGGAGGAGGGCGGCGCGGCAGCCGGGCCGGGCGGCGGGCGTCCGGGCGGCGGGCGTCCGGGTGGCGGTTGGCCGGCGGCGCGGGTGGCGGGTGGCCGGCGGCGCGGGTGGCGGGTCAGAGGACGCGGAGTGCGTCCGTGGTGTCGCGCTCGCGGCGCGCGAGCGCGTGCAGCACCGCCGTGTCGCCGTGCCGGTACCGGGCCGCGCCGACCAGCACCTCGACGGCGACGCCGACGGTCGCGGCCGGTGCCCGCACGTCGCTGCCGAGGGTGAGCGCGAGGTCCTCCGTGTGCACGGCCAGCTCGACGCACCGCGTGCGCAGGTACTCGTCGAGCAGCAGCGTGTGCCCCTGGTGCCGCACGGTGAGCCGCCGGTCGGCCGGCTCCCGCACGAGCCGCTCCGCGAGGCGCGCCGCCGCCGCGGTGACCGCGTCCGCGAGCGCGGCGTGACCCTGCGCGGCCGTCTCCGCGCTGCGCGCCCGCACGCCGGTGTTCAGCGCGGACGTCGGCTCGGACGTCCCCGCGAGGTCGCCGTAGTACCCGGCGGCGGTGACGAGCGCGGCGTCGGCGTCCAGCGGGCCGTCGAGGTACCACTCGACCTGCAGGACGCTGCGCGCCAGGTGCGCGGCGAGCTCGCCGACGGTCATGCCCGCGAGCGCGGACGGTGTGTCCCACGTCGTCGCGACGCGGTCGCTGGTCACGAGCGCGACGGCCACGGCCACGCCCTCCCGGTAGGCGTCCCGCGCGCTGCTCGTCACGGGCGGCAGTGTGGCAGCACCGGCGGTGCCCGCACGACGTCGGCCCGCGCCGGACCGCCACGACGAAGCTCCGCGCCTCGGCGCGAGGCGCGCGCGCCGGTCCGCCGTCAGTCGTCGACCGCCTCCACGCCCTGCCGCGCGAGCTCGGCCACGTGGTCGCGCATGCGCTGCAGCACCTCCGGCGGGTGCGGCTGCCAGTCCTCGACCTCGCCGACCACGCGCACGGGCTCCCGCGTGCGGTACGAGCGGGTCGGGTTGCCGGGGAACCGCGTGTTCGTGAGGTTGGGGTCGTCCTCCATCGGGCCGGTCGGCTCGACGCGGTAGATGCGGCCGGGGCCGTCGCCGGCGGCCAGCTCGGCGCCCCACGTGGCGGCGTCGAGGGTCGCGGTCAGGTAGACGTGGTTCGCGGACCGGCCGGTGCCGAAGTTGGACCGGCGGCCGGGCACCAGCAGGTCCCCGACCCGCAGCTCCGCCTTGGTGCCGTGGAAGAAGGGCCCGGGATCGTCGGCTCCGGTCGGTCCGTCGCTCATGCGCACCTCGTCGTGTCGCTCCCACGACCGCCGCCGCGGCAGCCGTCGCCGTCGACCCTAGGCGCGGCGGTCGCGGCATGTCGATCGTCCCGCGCGGCCCGGCGCGCGCGCAGCCGGCGGGTGTCTCGCCCGTCGTCGTACGCACACCGTGCGCACGCCGTGCGTACGCCCGCGGGCGACGTCCCGCCTCCGGCGCGACACGCCGCGACACGCACTCGTACCGACGACGAGCGCCCACGCGCCGTCCCGGCACGGCACCTCACAGCTGCCGCCGCACCCCCGCCTCGTGCGCGACCGCGCTCAGCTCGTCGTCGGCGGACCCGGTGAGCGCCACCTGCCCGGCACCGCGCCGGCCCAGCGGCAGCACCGTCCGGTGCCGCACGTCCTCGAGCTCGAACCCGAACGACCCGTAGAGCGCCAGCGCGGCGAGCACGAGGCCGACGATCGCCGCCGCCGTGAACCAGGTCCGCTCCCCCGTCAGCTCGGCGACGCCCGTGAGCGCGAACCGCACCCCCGCGAGCGCCATGATCGCCGCCGCGACGAGCTTGGTCGTCGCGGCGGCCGCGGGGACCAGCATCGCGACGCCGGCCGCGAGCAGCAGCACGCCCAGGCCGGCGCTCACGGCGCCGGGCGGGCTCGTCAGCGTCGTCAGCGCCACGGCGCCCCACGTCCCCGCCAGCACGCCCATCCCGGTCCCGGCGACCGGGTCCCGGGCGAGGAAGCCCAGCACGGACGCGAGCAGCTGCATCGGCACCGTCGACGCGAGCACCCCGAGGGCGACGGCACGACCCTGGTCCGCCGGCACCCACTGCAGCTGCAGCGCGGCGAACGCGGTCGTCGCGAGGAGCAGGCCGAGGAACCCGAGCGGCAGCGGCGTCCCGATCGGCCGGACGACGACACGCACCGGCGGCGACGCGGACGCCATCAGCTCACCAGCGCCTGCGTCGCGGACTCCTTGAGCTTGCCGTTCGCCCACTTCATCTGCCGGACGGTCTCCGGGTGGCAGCGCTCGGCCAGCTCGAGCAGGTCGAGGTGCCGCACACCCTGCGCCGCCTGCGCGACGAGCTCCCAGTCGACCGAGACGCCCGCCGCCTTCAGGTACAGCCCGCGCAGGTCGCGCAGCAGCAGCACCTCGGGTCCCGACGACCGGCCGAGCGCCTCCGCGGAGCGCTCCAGCACGCGCGCCACGGGCTGCGGCACGCCGCGCGGCTCGGGGTCGAGGTCCTCGCCGTACCGGCCGGCGATACCGGCGATCGCGCGCACGTGCTCGCGCGACCAGACGGCGAGGTCCTGCGCGACGTGGAAGATCTCGTGGTCCACGTCGTGCCGGTCGGCGACCTGCAGCAGCTCGTGCGCCAGGTCGTCCTCGGCGCGGTGCAGCTCGCGCAGCGCCAGCCCGATCTTCATCGCGCCTCCTCCAGCACGTGCTCGACGACCGTCCGCGGGCCGCGGGTGGGCGGGACGGTGCCACGGACGGGGGCCGACGCGGTCGTCGTGGGGGCGGCCGACGTCTGCCCGTCCGCCTGCTCGACACGCCGGATCGCCGCGGCCGCCGTCTTGAAGATCGGCTGCTTCGACGCCGGGTCCCACTCGGTGATCGTCAGCTCGTTGGCGGCGCGACCGTGCGGGTGCGCCCCGTGCGCGTCCGGCTCGTGGCCGCCCGGCTCGTCCCAGTAGCCGTAGTGGAACGGCAGGAAGACGACGCCCGGTCGGATGCCCGAGACGCGCACGCGCGCCCGCACCGACCCACGCGGCGTGCTCACCTCGGCGAGGTCGCCCTCCGCCAGCCCGAACGCGTCGGCGTCGTGCTCGGAGACCTCGACCCACACGTCCGGCGCCGCGGCCGCGAGCTCGGGCGCGCGGCCCGTCTTGGTCCGGGTGTGGAACTGGTAGACCGTGCGGCCCGTCGTGAGCTGCAGCGGGTAGTCCTCGCTCGGCACCTCGTGCGGCGGCAGGTAGCGGGCGGCCTTGATGATCGCGCGCCCCGAGGGGTTGAGGGCGCGGTACTCGGTCGGCTCGACGGGCGCCCCCGTGACGAGGTCGCGCCCGTAGTCCTCGCACACGTCGGGGTGGGCGAAGAACCGGCCGTCGGCGTAGAGCCGCTCGGTGCCGTCCGGGTGCTCGTCGTCCACCGGCCACGGGATGCCGCTGCCGCCGCGCAGCTTGTCGTACGTCAGGCCCGTGTAGTCGCACGGCCGCCCGCGGGTGCACTCCTTCCAGGCCTCGAACGCCGACTCCGGGTCGTGCCACGTCACGAGCGGCGTGCCGTCCTTGCCGCGCAGGTCCATGCGGTGCGCGAAGTCGAGGAGGATGTCGAGGTCGGCGCGGGCCTCGCCCGGCGGGTCGACCGCCTTCTCGGACAGGTGCACGGTGCGGTCCGCGTTGGTGAAGGTGCCGGTCTTCTCACCCCACGTCGCGGCGGGCAGGACGACGTCCGCGAGCTGGGCGGTCTCGGTGAGGAACAGGTCCTGCACCACGAGGAACAGCCGCTCCTGCGACAGCACCGACCGCACGCGCCGTAGCTCGGGCAGCGACACCGCCGGGTTGGTGCCCGTGACCCACAGCATGCGGATCGAGCCCTCCTCGACGTACCGCAGCATCTGCATGACGTGCGTCGGCGGCGAGTAGTGCGGGATGTCCATCGGGTCGACGTTCCACACCCGTGCCAGGTCCGCGACGTGCGCGTCGTTCGACCAGTTGCGGAACGCCGGCAGGTCGCCGTCCGCGCCGCACTCGCGCGTGTTCTGGGCGCTGGGCTGGCCGTTCATCTGGAGGATCCCGCAGCCGGGCCGGCCGAGCATCCCGCGCACGAGGTGCAGGTTGTTGACCTGCACGGCCGCGGCGGTCGCCTGGTGCGCCTGGTAGAAGCCCTGCAGCACCGTGGACGTGAGCCGCTGCGCCGTGCCGAGGACGCGCGCGGCCTCGCGGAGCCGGTCCGCCGGGACGTCGCAGATGCGCGCGACGACGTCCGGCGGGTACTCGCGCACGGCCTTCTCGAGCTCGGCGAAGCCGACGGTGTGCGCGTCGACGTAGTCGCGGTCGACCCAGCCGTTCGCGAGGATCTCGTGCAGCAGGCCGTTCATGAGGGCGACGTTGGTGCCGAGGCGCGGCGCGAGGTGGACCGTCGCCGCCTTCGCGACCGGCGTGAGGCGCGGGTCGACGCAGACGACAGCCGGCGGGTCGTCGCCGGCGAGGCGGTCGAGCACGCGCATCCACGTCACCGACTGCGTCTCGGCCATGTTGTTCCCGAACAGCGCGATGACGTCGGCGTGGTCGATGTCCGCGAACGACCCCGGCTGGCCGTCGCACGCGAACGACTCCTTGAGCGCGGCGGCGGCGGTGGCGGTGCACAGGCGGGTGTTGCCGTCGACGTGGTTGGTGCCGATGCCGCCGTGGGCGACGACGCCGAGCGTGTAGTACTCCTCGGCGAACAGCTGACCGGTCGTGTAGAAGCCGACCGCGCTCGCGCCCTGCTCGTCGAGGAGCTCCTTCGTCCGCGCGACGACGCGGTCCATCGCCGTGTCCCAGTCCGTCTCGACGAGCTCGCCGTCGACGCGGACGAGCGGGCGCGTCAGCCGGTCGCGCGAGCCGTTCGCCTGCCAGCCGAAGAGGTCCTTCACGTCGACGCGCCCGCGGTTCACCCGGTCGACCTCGCGCCCGCGGACGCCGACGATGCGGCCGTCCTTGACCGCGATGTCGAGCGCGTCGCCGTTGGAGTGCAGGATCGACGCCGTCTGCACCCACCGGTCGACGTCCTCCGACGCGACGCCCTCGGCCAGGTGCATGTCGACACGGCGGGGCCACGGCGTGCCCGCGGCGTACGGGGTGCGCGTCCCCCACGGCTCGGCGATGCGGTCGACCTCGGGCATCAACGTCCTCCCTCGTCCGTGCCGGGGACGTCCGCGTCGGTGCGCCGCCCGGCCCGGCGCGCCGGACCCACGCTGCACCCGCGCCGGGCACGCCGCCAGCCCACGCGGGTTGCGGCTCAACCGCTGTGGGCCTCGGAGGCGTCAGCGCGCCGGGTTCCGCCCGTCCACCCGCGCCGCGCCGCCGCGCACGGCCGCGACCGCGTCGAGCCAGAGGTCCTCCAGGTCGCCCTCGCGGTCGGTGCGCAGCCACGTCTCGACGGCCGTGTCGAGGCAGGCGAGCGCGCAGGCGACGAGCGCGGCGGCACGGTGGCGCGCGGTGCCGTCGCCGACGCCGTCACGGGCCGCGATCCGCTGCGCCAGCACCGGGACGAGCTGCTCCTGCCAGGCGAGCTGCTTCTCCAGCCGCCGGGCGCGCAGGGCGGGCTCGTCGTGCAGCAGGCGCGTCACCCGGATCTCCGCGTCGGTCGGGTCCCCCACGCGCTCGCGCAGGGCGCGGAACGCCGCGGCGATCGACTGCCACGGGTCCTCGTCCGGCGGGCGCTGCGCCAGCACGTCGCGGAGCAGGTGGCCGCGCTCGACGACGTCGCCGAGCACGACGTCCTCCTTGGAGGCGAAATAGCGAAAGAACGACCGGCGGGAGATGCCGGCGGCCGCGGCGATCTGGTCGATCGTCGTCGCCTCGAACCCCTGGGTGACGAAGAGGTCCGACGCCGCCTGCGCGATCTCGCGGTGCACCGCGCGGCGGGTGCGCTCGCGCAGACCCGGGGGCTGCTCCTCGACGCTCACCCGCCCAGCGTATCGGCGCGACAGTGCATGCACGTTGTGGCACTTGGTGTCATATATGGCTTACGGTGCCACCATGACGCGCATCGACCACCGCCTCCAGACCACCCTCGTCACCGGCGCGAGCGCCGGCATCGGCGCCGCCCTCGCGCGCCGGCTCGCCGCGCGCGGCTCCGCCCTCGTCCTCGTCGCCCGCCGCGAGGACCGCCTGCACGACCTGGCGGCCGAGCTCCGGGCGGCGCACGGCGTGGCGGTCGAGACCGTCGCGGCCGACCTCACGCAGCCGCGCCCCGGGCGCGCCCTCGCGGACGAGCTCGCCGCGCGGGGCGTGCGCGTGACGAGCCTCGTCAACAACGCGGGCGTCGGCCTCGACGGCCCGTTCGCCGCCGAGGACCCCGACCGGCTGCACGACCTCGTCGCGCTCAACATGGGCGCCGTCGTCGACCTCAGCCGCACGTTCCTGCCCGACCTCGTCGCCGCGGGGTCCGGATTCCTCGTCAACGTCACCAGCATCGCGGCCTACCAGCCGTCCCCCGGCATGGCCGCGTACGCCGCGAGCAAGGCGTTCGTGCTCAGCCTCACCGAGGCGCTGTGGTGGGAGACGCGCGGGACGGGCGTCCGCACGCTCGCTTTCGCCCCCAACCTCACGAGCACGGAGTTCTTCGACACCATCGGCGCGGACGCCTACCGCGGCCGCTTCCAGACCCCCGACGACGTGGCCGCCGCGCTGGTGCGCGCGCTCGACCGCCGCGACCCCGGGCCCAGCACGACCGCGCGGCGGCAGGACGTCGCGCTGACGCGTGCGGCCCGGCTGCTGGGGCGACGGGCGACCGTGCGGATGATGGCTCTCGTCGCCGGCGACCGGCTGCTCAGCGGGGCGTCGGCGTAGGCCACGTGCGCGTCGTCGGACCAGTTGCGGAACGCGCCGTCTGCACCCGCCGGTCCACGTCCTCCGGCGCGACGCCCTCGGCCAGGTGCATGTCGACACGGCGGGGCCACGGCGTGCCCTCGGCGTACGGGGTGCGCGTCCCCCACGGCTCGGCGATCCGGTCGACCTCGGGCATCGGCGTCCTCCCTCGTCCGTGCCGGGACGTCCGCCGGCACGCCGCCCGGCCCGGCGCGCGCGACGCACGCTGCACCCGTGCCGGGCACGCCTCCAGCCGCGCGCGCGAACCGGCGTCCCGTCAGGGCAGCGCGCCCGGCGACGGGACGGGGCGCGCGTTCGCGTCCTCCTGCGTGAGCGCCGGCCCGTTCTCCGCGATGTCGCGGATCAGCCACTCCATCTCGGCGATCTCCTCGCGCTGCGTCGCGGCGATCTCGTCGGCGAGCTCACGCACCCGCACGTCGTCGATGTCCGCGCGCTCGCTCGTGAGGATCGCGATCGAGTGGTGCGGGATCATCCCCTTCATGTACTCCCGGTCGTCGACCAGGAGCTGGCTGCGCGACAGCCCGAGGGCCGTGCCCCCGACGACGACGGCGAGCACGACGACCGCCACGTTCGCCCGGCGGCTGCGATACATCCGCCCCACCATGAACGCCAGCATGACGACGGCCATCGCCGACCCCATGAGCACCGCCATGTACACGCGCTCCTCGCTGAGGCGCACGTGCTCGAGGGCGTACGTGTTGGTGTACGTGAGGCCGAACATCACCGCGGTCGACGTGAGGATCATGGCGGCGAAGCGCAGGTACGGGCGGCCGTGGCCGTGGCCGCCGTGCGCGTCGTCCCCTCCCCCACCGGGCCGGGTGCGCGGCGCGTCCTCGCCGCCCGTCGTCGCCGCCGTCTCCGGGCCGTCGGTCATGTCCGCTCACCTCGCTCGTGCGTCCATCCAGGGGCGCTTCCCACCCTGCCGGTCGGTGCACGGGACGGCACCCGGGGGCGCTGCGCCGGGTCCCGGCCGCGTCCGGCACCACGCCGGTCGCCGGGCCGACCGGCCGTGACGGTGGTACCCAGGAACGCATGTCGCGCCTCACCCACCGTCGTCCGGTGCCCTGCCGGGGCCTCGCGTGAGCGCGCTCGCCGGCGGGCTGCTCACCCTCGCGGGGCTCGTCGTCGCCGGTCTCGCGCTGCGCGACGTCTTCCGCACCCTCTGGTACCCGACCGGCACGGGCACGCTGAGCGTCGTCGTCGCGCGGCTCGTGTGGCGTGCGGGCAAGCACCTCGGCCGGGGCGCGCACGACCTGGCCGGCCCGGTCATCCTCGTCGCGGTCGTCGTCACGTGGGCCGCGCTCGTCGTGCTCGGTGCCGCGTTCGTCTACTGGCCGCGGCTCGTCGAGGACGGCTTCTCGTACGGGACGGGCCTCGACCCCGACGCGCGCTCGTCGTTCGTCGACGCGCTCTACGTGTCGGCGGTGGTCCTCGGCACCCTGGGCCTCGGCGACATCGTGCCGGTCGACGGATGGCTGCGGATCCTCGTCGCGCTGCAGGGCCTGATCGGCTTCAGCCTGCTGACGGCCGCCGTGTCGTGGGTGCTCCAGGTGCAGTCGGCGCTCGCCCGCCGGCGCTCCGCCGCGCGGTTCGTGCACGCGCTGCGCCGGGCGGACGCGGGCGACGACGTACCCTCGCGCACGGTCCTCGAGCGGCTCACCGCCGACGTCGCGACGGTGCACGCCGACCTCGACCAGACGTCGATGACGTACTGGTTCCGCGACGAGGACCACGACGGCGCCCTCGCGACCGCGCTGCCGCACGCCGCCGAGCTGGCCCGCCGCGGGACGGGCGGCGACGACCCTGACGTGCGCGCCGCGGCTCGGGGTCTCGACGCCGCCCTCGACGACCTGGCCGCGCTGCTGGACCGCCAGTTCCTGCACGTCGGCGGCGACCGCGGCACGGTCCTGCACCGGTACGTCGAGGACCAGCGCCACGAGCGATGACACGGGTGGCTCAGGCGGTCGACCGCTCCCGCCGCAGCACGAACACGTACGGATGCGGCTGGCCGCGCAGGTCCATCGCGCCCAGCACCGTGTCGTCGTCGACGCGGCGGAACGCGTCGACGATCGGCTGCCGGTCGTAGACCATCGCCGCCGACGCGACGCCGCGGTAGACGACCGTGCGCAGGCGGGCGTGCGGGCGCGTCGTGGTGAGCAGCGGCCGGACCAGCGCGAACGCCCGCGCCGCGACGGCCCGCGGGACCACGGGTGCCAGGCGCAGGCCCGCGCCCACGGGCAGCGGCGTCGGCGTGATCGCCACGAACCGGCCGTGGCCGGCGCGGAACACGAGGGGGTGGACGACATCCGGCGCCACCATGCGCTTGCCGTGCCAGCCGAGCGCCTCGAGGACGCTGTCGAAGGGGTGGCCGGTGGGGACGCCGCGGCCGGTCCACCGGCCGAGGAGGTCGTCGACGTCGAGCGGCGGGAGGGAGTCGAAGAGGGCGAGGGCGGCGTCGGGGGTGGTGCCGGGCTCGAGGGCGCGGAGGCGGTCGGCGGCGTCGGTGCTGGTCATGCGGGCTCCTGCGGTGGGAGGCGTCGTCGTGGACGCTATGCCGACGCGTACGCATCCGCCATCGGCCCGGACCGCTCACGCGGGCACCCCTGACGCGAGCTCCACCACCTCCCGCACGTACTCCCGCGGCCGGTACCGGTGCAGCACGTGGTTGGCGTCGACCCGCCGGTACACCGTCCCCGGCACGAGCTCGCGGATCCGCCGCGCGTCGTCGTCGTCGAGCGCGCCCACGAGGCCGAACCGCTCGGACCGGTGCCACCGCCCGTGCAGCAGCAGGAGCGGGCACGTCAGCGCGCGCAGCGCGGCCTCGTGGGAGAAGTCGCCGTAGAAGCGCCCGTCGACGAACGCGCGCGCGAAGTCCGGGTCGAACATCGACAGCGACCGGATCAGGTCGTCCATCGCACCGGGCAGCCACCACGCGTCGACGCCGGACGGCTGCCCCGGGTGGCGGCGCTCGTGGTCGCGGACGGCGCGATCGAGGACGTCCACGAACCAGTCGGGCATGCGCTTGACCCGTCGTTCCGAGACCGGCAGCACCTGCCCGCGGAAGTAGTCGGCGAGGCGGCGGTGCTCCCGGTCGCCGAGCACGCGGACGAACCGCTCGAGGCCCTCGTAGACGAACCGGTCGCGGTCGCGGAACCGCGGCATCTCGACCGAGAACACCGGGGCGTCCTCCAGCGCGACCGCCCGCACGCGGTCCGGCACGTGCGCGGCGAGCCACAGCGCGAGGACGCCGCCGGACGAGTTCCCGGCGACGACGGCCGGCCGCTGCACGACCCGCTCGAGCAGGAGGGCGAGGTCGCCGCCGACGGTGTCCCAGTCGTAGCGGCCGGGCGTCCACGACGACGAGCCGTGCCCGCGCACGTCGACCGCGACGACCTCGAACCGCTCGGCGAGCGCCGGCATCACCGGGGCGTACGTGCGCCAGGTCGCCATCTGCGCGGGGACGAGCACGAGCGGCGGACCGTTCGCCGGTCCGCGCACGTGGCTCAGGGTCACCCCGTCCAGGTCGGCGAAGCGGTGCGTGAACCCGGCGGCGTGCAGACGCTCCGGCAGCGGCTCGGTGTACCGGAGGAACGGGTTGTCGTACGGCACGACGTCCATTCATGGGACTCTCCCACGATTGCGCGCCGGCCGGTAGGGTCGCCCCGTGCCGCAGCTGCCCCGACGGATGCGCGCGAGCACGCCCTACCTGCTGCTGCAGGCCACCAAGGTCGCCGCACGGACCGCGCGACCGCTGTTCGAGGGCGAGCCGCTGCGCTTCCCGCACTACGTGACGCTCGCGTGGCTGGCCGAGTCCGACGCCTCCTCGCAGCGCGCCCTGGCCGCCGCCATGGGCGCGGACCCGAGCGATCTCGTCACCGTCCTCGACCAGCTCGCCGAGGCGGGCCTCGTGGAGCGCACCGTCGACCCGGCCGACCGTCGCCGGCGCCCGCTGACCATCACGCCCGCCGGCCACCGCTGGCTGACCGAGCGCGACGCGCTCGCCGCCGACTACGAGCGGCACCTCGGTGCGCGGCTCGCGGACGGCGGTGCGGCGCTGCGTGCGAACCTGCTGGCCCTCGTCGAGGACCCCGCGGAGGGCCCGGCCTGATCCCAGCCGGCCGACGCCCGCTCAGCCGTCCGTGCGGTCCAGGAGCTCCAGGAGCGAGTCCGCCGCCTTCTCGACCTCGTCGTGGTCGTTCTGCGACGCGCGCTGCTTCGCGTGGATCAGCGCGGCGCGGTTGACCGTCTCGAAGTCGCCGTACGGGAAGCGGTACCGGCCCTTGGTCTCCTCCGACGCCTCCGTGTCGACCGCGAGGTGCCACTCCCCGTAGCCGTCGTAGCCCCGCGCCTCGATGACGTCGTTCTCCGCCGACGTGCTCGGCGCGGCGTCCGACCACTCGGTCGTCGTGTCGTACCGACCCTCGTCGATGAGCCGGCGGGCCGCCTTCACCGCCGCGTCGTTGACCTTGTACTTCGTCATGGTCCCGACGCTACTGAGCAGCCCCCGAGGACGCTGCTCGGCACGCGCCGACGGGCGGCCGTGACGCGGCGACCGTACGTCGCACCACCCGCACCGGCCAGCGGTCCGTACTGTGTGCGCAGCGACGGGCGCGGTGCCCGCCGCGCACGGGCGAGGGGGCCGGCATGGACGGACGACGTCTCGGCTGGCGCGCGGCCTACGAGCTGCTGGCGCTGCGCGTGCGCCGCCCCGAGTGGGCGTTCATGAACTACGGCTACGCGTCCGACGACGCCCCGGCGCTCGCCCTGTCGCCCGACGAGGAGCCCGACCGGCTCTGCATCAACCTGTACGAGCGCACGCTCGCCGGCGCGGACCTGCGCGGGCGCGACGTGCTCGAGGTCGGCTCGGGGCGCGGCGGCGGCAGCGCCTACGTCGCCCGGCACCACGGGTCGCGGTCGGTGGTCGGGCTGGACTTCTCGGCGGCGGCCGTGGACCTCAGCCGGCGGCACCGCAGGGCGCCGGGGCTGTCGTTCGTGCGCGGCGACGCGCAGGTGATGCCGTTCGCCGACGCGTCGTTCGACGTGGTGCTCAACGTGGAGTCGTCGCACTGCTACCCGTCGTTCGCGGCGTTCGCCGGCGAGGTCGCCCGCGTGCTGCGGCCCGGCGGCACGTTCCTGCTGGCCGACTTCCGTCCCGCCGACGCGGTGCCGACGCTGCTCGCCGACCTGCGCGCGTCCGGCCTGGTGCTCGAGGCTCACGACGACGTGACGCCGCAGGTCGTCGAGGCCCTGCGCCGCGACGACGACCGCAAGCGCGCCCTCATCGGCGCGTGGCTGCCCCGGTTCACGCACCCGCTGATGCGCCGGTTCGCGGCCGTCGAGGGGTCGCGCGGGTTCGCCGCGTTCGCGTCGGGCCGCACGACGTACGTGGTGGCGCGGCTGCGGAAGCCGGTGCACGCGTGAGGGCGGCGTCGGCGCCCCCGACGACAGGCCGGCGCCTCGCGTCGGTCCTCGCGACCGTCGCGCTGCTCACCGCGTGCTCCGCACCGGCCGACGTCCCCGAGCGCGCGCCCGACGTCACGGGCACGGTGGCCCTCGGCGGCGACGGGGAGCCCGTCCTCGTCGACGCCTCCGACCGGTCCTACGAGGGCATCTGGCTGCTGCAGGACGACCCCGCCGTGCTCCGCGGCGACGAGCCGGTCGACGCCGCCGACCTCGCGGACGGCGACCGCGTCGAGGTGTGGCTCGCGGGCGGGTGCGCGGAGTCGTGGCCGCCGCAGTGCGACGTCGTCGCCGTCCGCGCGTCCTGACCGGACGCGCGGAC
>NZ_JBHUZW010000051.1:0-26367 GCF_042667215.1 Cellulomonas sp. NPDC057328
CCTCCGGGGTGCCGGCGCGTCGTGCTGGTCCCGCGGGTGCCGGCCCCCTCCGACCGGCCCCGCGGGCGATCAGGGGTCAGGCGTCGCGGGTGCGCAGGCGCACGGCGGCGACGGCGAGCAGCACGGCGACCCAGCCGAGCAGGATCGCGTAGCCGGCCCAGGGGCCTGGCGTGAACGCCATGCCGAACTGGCCGCCGGCGAGCTGCTCCGGCGTCTGCGTGACGGCGGAGCCCGCGGTCGACGGCAGCAGCGGCCGCACGTACTCCAGCGGCTTCCAGCTGATCATGAGCAGGACGTTCTCGACGATGAGCACCAGGCCGATCACGGTCGTGATGGCGGCCGCGGTGTTGCGCAGCAGGGCCCCGACGGCGAGGCCGAGGAGCGCGATGCCCGTCGCGTAGAGCACGACGCCGAGCACGACGCGGGCGACGTGCGGCGCACCCCAGTCGGGCGCCAGCTCGGGCACGATCGCGCCCGCGAGCAGGGTCGAGAGGCCGACCGCGACCGCGACCGTCACGAACGTGACGGTCGCGACGACCACGACCTTGGCGGCCAGCACCGGCAGGCGACCGGGCACGGCGGCGAACGTCGAGCGGACCGACCCGGTGGCGTACTCACCCGTGATGGTCATCGCCGCGAGCACGATGAGCGGCAGCGGCGCGAGCAGCATGCCCGGCTGCAGGTACATCTGCACGACCTCCACCGAGCCGGGGTCCATGCCCTCGATCGGGTCGGGGAACGACCGCATCGAGACGGCGAAGAGCGCCGAGATGCCGGCCATCAGCAGGACGGCGACGCCGAGCGTCCAGTACGTCGAGCGCAGGGTCCACAGCTTGAGCCACTCCGCGTGCACGACGCGGGGGAACGTGACGCGTGCGCCCTCGGCGGCGCGGTGCACCGGTGCGGGCGTGCCCGCCGTGGGTGCGGGGGCGGTCGTGGCGGTCATCGGGCCACCTCCGTGGCGGTCGTGCCGGCGCCGGCCGTGCCGCCGGAGCGGTATTCGACGAGGTCACCGGTCAGGGACATGTACGCGTCCTCGAGGGAGCCCGTCACGGGCGTCAGCTCGTGCAGGACGAGGCGGGCCGCGGCGGCGACCTCGCCGACGGCCGCGGCCGTCGGGCCGTGCACCTCGAGCAGGCCCGGCTCCACGGCGTCGATCGTGACGTCCGGGCCCGCGAGCACGGCGGCCAGCTCGGTCGCGTGCGGCGAGCGCACGCGCACCGTCGTGCGCGTCGCGCGACCGACGACGTCCTGCACGGTGCCGTCCGCGACGATGCGCCCACGGCCGATCACGAGCAGGTGGTCGGCCGTCACGGCCATCTCGCTCATGAGGTGCGACGACAGGAACACGGTGCGGCCCTCGCGCGCCAGGTGCTGCACGAGGCCGCGCACCCACAGCACGCCCTCGGGGTCGAGCCCGTTGACCGGCTCGTCGAGGATCAGGGTGTGCGGGTCGCCGAGCAGCGCGGCGGCGATGCCGAGGCGCTGGCCCATGCCGAGCGAGAAGCCCTTGACCCGCTTGTTGGCGACCGACCCGAGGCCGGTGAGGTCGATGACCTCGTTGACGCGCTTCGTGCCGATGCCGTGTGTGGCGGCGAGCGTGCGCAGGTGCTGCTTGGCGGTCCGGCTCGGGTGGACGGCCTTCGCGTCGAGCAGCGCGCCCACCTCGGTGAGCGGCGCGCGCATGCGGCCGTACGGCGTGCCGGAGACCGTGACGGCCCCGGCGCTGGGCTTGTCCAGCCCCACGATCATGCGCATGGTGGTGGACTTGCCGGCGCCGTTGGGCCCCAGGAAGCCCGTCACGGTGCCGGGTCGGACGGTGAAGGAGATGTCGTCCACGGCCGTGGTGCGGCCGTAGCGCTTCGTGAGTGACTGCGCCTCGATCATGGCGCGGGGCTCCCCAGGTCGACGATGTGCGGACGTGTCGACCGTAGGCCGCAGCCCGTGCCGGGCGGCACCGTCCCGGGGACCATCCGGGCACCGCGGCCTCATCCCGTGGGACGACCCCGGACTCAGGGGCGGATGAGGGACGGGGTCAGGGGAACGCCGGGAACGCGACGGGCACCCGCGACGTTGGTTACGTTGTCGACCAGCACGTCCCCGGCCGATCACGACCAGGAGCCCTCATGGCGAATCCCGTCTTCAACAGCAGTCCCGTCTTCGCGGACCCGCGCCAGCAGCGCCGCGGCGGCCGCCCCGCACCCTCGGCGCCCACGTTCGGCGGCCCCGCCGTCGACGCGGCGTCGCTCGAGGCGATGTACGACGGCCCGACCGCGACCACGCGCGACACCGGCCGCCTCACCTACGACGACGTCATCATGAAGACCGGCGGGCTGCTCGCGCTGCTCGTCGCCGTCGCCGCCGTCACGTGGTTCGTCGCGCCCGGCCTGTACATCGTCGGCGCGATCGTCGGCCTCGTGCTCGGGCTGGTGAACGCCTTCAAGCGCAAGCCGTCGCCGGCGCTCATCGTCGCCTACACCGTCGCGGAGGGCGTGTTCCTCGGCGGCATCAGCTTCGTGTTCCAGAACGTGCTCGTGCCCGCGGGCAACGGGGGTGCCGTCTCGGCGCAGCCGATCGTCCTGCAGGCCGTGCTCGCCACGGTCGCGACCTTCGTCGCGTCGCTGTGGCTCTACCGCTCCGGCCGCGTCCGCGTGACCGCGAAGTCGATGCGCTTCCTGCTCATCGCGATGATCGGGTACGCGCTGTTCTCGCTGGTCAACGTCGTGCTCATGTTCGTGATGCCGAGCAACGAGATGTTCGGCCCGCTGCGCGGCGGCTGGATCGGCGTCCTCGTCGGCCTGTTCGCCGTGGGCCTCGCGGCCTTCAGCCTCATCGTCGACTTCGACGCCATCAAGCGCGGTGTCGAGCAGGGCGCGCCGAAGAGCTTCGCGTGGACGGCCGCGTTCGGCCTCATCGTGACGCTGGTCTGGCTGTACCTCGAGTTCCTGCGCCTGTTCGCGATCTTCAGCAGCAGCGACTGACGCAGCGTCTCGCTGCACGCCTCGCAGCACCGCACGTCGCGACGCCCCGTCGGCCACCCGGCCGGCGGGGCGTCGTCGTGCCCGGGCCCGCTGCCGGTGCGGGGTCGGCGTCCGGCAGGTGGGACGATGGGGGAGTGAAGTACGCGCAGCACGTCTCCGAGCTCGTCGGCGGCACCCCGCTCGTCCGGCTGTCGTCCGTGACCGAGGGCCTGACCGCCACGATCCTCGCCAAGGTCGAGTACCTGAACCCCGGCGGGTCCGTGAAGGACCGGATCGCCCTGCGGATGGTGGAGGCGGCCGAGGAGGCCGGCCTCCTGCAGCCCGGCGGCACGATCGTCGAGCCGACGTCCGGCAACACGGGCGTCGGCCTCGCGCTGGTCGCGCAGCGCAAGGGCTACCGCTGCGTGTTCGTCTGCCCCGACAAGGTGAGCCAGGACAAGCGCGACGTGCTGCGCGCCTACGGCGCCGAGGTCGTGGTGACCCCGACCGCCGTGCCGCCCGACCACCCCGACTCCTACTACTCGGTGTCCGACCGCATCGCGCGGGAGACGCCGGGCGCGTGGAAGCCGGACCAGTACTCCAACCCGAACGGCCCCGCGAGCCACTACGCGACCACCGGCCCGGAGATCTGGGCGGACACTGACGGACGCCTCACGCACTTCGTCACCGGCGTCGGCACGGGCGGGACGATCACCGGCACGGGCCGGTACCTGCACGACGCGTCGGCGGACCGGCCCGCGGCCGACGGCGGGCGCGTGGTCGTCGTCGGTGCCGACCCCGCGGGGTCGGTGTACTCGGGCGGCGACGGGCGGCCGTACCTGGTCGAGGGCGTCGGCGAGGACTTCTGGCCGCGCGCGTACGACCCGTCGGTGCCGGACGAGATCATCCCCGTCTCGGACGCGGACTCGTTCGCGATGACGCGGCGCCTGGCGCGCGAGGAGGGCCTCCTCGTCGGCGGCTCGTGCGGCATGGCGGTCGAGGCGACGCTGCGGCACGCGCGCGCCCTGCAGGAGCGCGACCCCGAGGCGGCGGCGCGCGCCGTGTACGTCGTGCTGCTGCCCGACAGCGGCCGCGGCTACATGTCGAAGATCTTCAACGACTCGTGGATGCGCTCGTACGGGTTCCTCACGTCCGAGACGGGCGCGACGGTCGCCGACGTGCTGCGCACCAAGGACGGCGGGCTGCCCGCCCTGGTCCACACGCACCCCAACGAGACGGTGCGCGACGCGATCGAGATCCTGCGCGAGTACGGCGTCTCGCAGATGCCGGTCGTCGGCGCGGAGCCCCCGGTCATGATCGGCGAGGTGCAGGGCGCCGTGAGCGAGCGCGAGCTGCTCGACGCCGTGTTCTCCGGGGCGGCGTCGCTGGCGGACCGCGTCGACCGACACATGGGCGCGGCGCTGCCGATCGTCGGGTCGGGCGAGACCGTGGAGGCCGCGCGGGCGGCGCTCGAGAAGGCGGACGCGCTCATGGTCGTCGACGACGGCCGACCTGTCGGCGTGCTGACGCGCCACGACCTGCTGGGCTTCCTCGCGCGCTGACGTCGGGGCCGGCGGCGGGGTCCGCCCGGCGTGTCCGTGGTGTGTCGCGGGGCGGCCGGACCGTCTCCCACGGGCGTGCGCACACCGTGCGCACGGCGTGCGTACGGCCGCCGGGAGAGGTCCCGCCCCCGCGCCGACGCGCCGACACGCCGCACGGCACGCAGCCGGCCGCGCGTCCGGGTGTCCGGCGCCGCGGTTAGCATCGCGCCCGGCCGGGTCCGCCGGCCGACGTCCGCCGCCGGGCAGCCCGGCCGCCCGGCGGCCGCTGCACGAAGGACCGACGATGGCGTTGTTCGACCTGCCCCTGCCCGAGCTCGAGCGGTACCTGCCCGAGCTCGACGTGCCCGCCGACCTCGACGACTTCTGGTCGTCGACGCTGGCCGAGGCGCGCACCCACGACCTCGACGTGCGCAGCACCCCGTACGACGCGCGGCTGCGGCTCGTGGACGTCGAGGACCTCGAGTTCGCCGGCTTCGGCGGGCAGCGGGTGCGGGCGTGGGTGACGCGGCCCGCGGGGTCGGCGACGGACGGGTCGTCGCTGCCCGCGGTCGTGGAGTACGTCGGGTACGGCGGCGGGCGCGGGCGTCCGCACGAGCACCTGGCGTGGGCCGCCGCCGGGTACGTGCACGTGCTCATGGACACGCGGGGCCAGGGCTCCGGCTGGGGCACCGGCGGCGACACCCCCGACCCCGTCGGCAGCGGCCCGGCCACCAGCGGGTTCATGACGCGCGGCATCCTCGACCCGGCCGAGCACTACTACCGCCGCGTCGTCACCGACGCGGTGCGCGCCGTGGAGGCGACGCGTGCGCTGCCCGGCGTGGACCCGTCCCGGGTCGCCGTGGCGGGGATCAGCCAGGGCGGCGGGCTCGCGCTCGCGGTCGGCGGTCTCGTCGACGGGCTCGTCGCCGTCATGCCCGACGTGCCGTTCCTGTGCCACTTCCCGCGCGCGCTCGCGATCACCGACAGCGACCCGTACCACGAGGTCGTGCGGTACCTGGCGGTGCACCGGGACCACGAGGCCCGCGCCATGCGGACGCTGTCCTACCTCGACGCGGTGCACCTCGCGCGCCGCGCGACCGCGCCGACGCTGTTCTCGGTCGCGCTGCGCGACACGACGTGCCCGCCGTCGACCGTCTACGCCGCGTACCACCACTACGGCACGCTCGGCGGCGCGGACCCGGCCAAGCAGATCGAGGTCTACGCATACAACACGCACGAGGGCGGGCAGACGGTGCAGCTCGAGAAGCAGCTGCACTGGCTGGGGGGCCTGCTCGGCTGAGCACCGGGACGGGGCGTCGCGGCGAGGTCAGCGCGAGTCGCTCGCCACCAGCCCGTCGACCAGCCCGTCCACGAGGTACGCGAAGCTCACGTCGACGTCGTCGGACATGCCGAAGCCGCCCGCGAGCTCGAGCGCGACGAACCCGTGCACGGCGGCGCGGACCGCGCGGACGGCGTCGACGTGCCGCGCGGCCGGCACGCCCACGTCCGCCACGAGGGCGCTGAGGCGGGTGAGGACGGACGCCGCCGCCGTCTGCAGCGCGTCCGCGTCCGGGTGGCCGCGCCAGTCGTCCTGCACGGCCTGGTAGCGGCCCGGCCGGGCGTGCGCCCAGGCACGCAGCGCGTGGGTGCACGCCCGGAGGCGGTCGCGCGCGTCGGCCGTGGTGCCGGCGGCGTCCGCCACGACGCCGTCGAGCTCGGCGATGCAGCGCAGCGCCACCTCGCGGCGCAGGCCGGGCAGGCCGTCGACGTGCTTGTAGAGGCTCGGGACGGCGACACCGGCACGGGCCGCGACGGCGGCGAGCGTCAGGCCGCGGAAGCCGTCCGGGCCGCCGGCGTCGACGGCCTCCAGGGCCAGCGCCGTGACGGCGGCGCGGTCGAGCCCCGCGCGCGGCACTCAGACCTCCCCGCGGGTCGTGGCCGGCAGGCCCGCGACGAGCTCGAGCACCGCGGGCGCCAAGACCTCCGCGCGCTGGTGCTGCGGGTAGTGGCCGGCCTCGGGCACGAGGAGCCCGGTGACGTGCGCGGACCGCGGGGTCGCGAGCGCCTCGGCGTGGGCGGCGGCGGGGTCGGCCGACTCGGGGTCCTGCGCGCCGGTGACGACGAGGACGGGGCAGGTGACGCGGTCGAGCAGCGTCTCGTGGCCGCCGCCGACGAGCGCGAGCGTCAGGGACCGCAGCTGGCCGAGGTACCCGGGGCGACGCAGCGCGGTGCGCATCGCCCGCAGGTGCTCGGCCGTCCACGGGGCCCGGCGACCGCGCAGCAGGGAGCGGTAGAACCACGTCCACGCCGTCGCCCCCCAGGCGCGGTGCAGCAGGAGCGCCACCTGCGCGTGCACGGCGCGGGACGCCCGGACGGCGTTCGAGGCGTACGCGACGAGCACGACGCCCCGCACGCGCTCCGGCTCCAGCGCCGCGACCCGCGCGACGGACCCGGCCGCGAACGACGCGCCGACGAGCACCGCCGGCCGGTCCGCGTCGGCGCCGAGCGCGTCGAGCAGGGCGCTGACGTCCTCGGCCGTGGCGGCCACGCCGTGCCGGGTGAACGTCGCGTCGCTGTCGCCGTGGCCGCGCACGTCCATGAGGACGACGCGGTGCCCGGCGGCGACGAGCGGTGCGGCGAGGTCGCGCCACGAGCCGCGCAGGTCGCCCATGCCGGGCACGAGCACGACGAGCGCGCCGTCGTGCGGGCCGAGGGCCTCGTAGGCGACCCGACCCTCGGGGGTGGGGAGGTGCAGGACGTCCGGTGTCGTCGTCATGACGCAAAAGCTAATGCCATTAGCGACGCGTGGCAAGAGGTTGCCCCGCCGCGGGCAGGGCAGGATGGTCGGGCACTGTCATCCCACGAAGGAGAGCACGACATGGCCGCAGCCCTGCCCGAGGTCTCGGGCTCCTACGGCACCAAGCCCACGCTCACGTTCCCGGACGCCACCGCGCCGGAGGAGCTCGAGGTCGTGGTGCTCAGCCGCGGCGACGGCGACCTCGTCGAGGCCGGCCAGGACATCGAGGTGCACTACCTCGGCCAGTCCTGGCAGGGTGGTGTCTTCGACAACTCCTACGACCGCGGGTCGTCGATCAGCTTCCCGATCGGCGTCGGCGCCGTCATCGCCGGCTGGGACGAGGGCCTCGTCGGCCAGCAGGTCGGCTCGCGCGTCCTGCTGTCCATCCCGTCGCACCTCGGCTACGGCGACCGCGGCGTGCCGCAGGCCGGCATCAAGGGCGGCGACACGCTGGTGTTCGTCGTCGACATCGTCGGCGTGAGCTGACGCGGTCCGCAGCGACCCGATGAGTCCGCGCCGCGCCGCCGGTCGACCCCCGTGGGCGCCGGCGGCGCGGTCGCGCGGACCGCGGGCACGACGTCCCCGGACGGAGGACCTGTGACGCGCGCGTACCCCTGCGGCCTCGACGACTGGGCGACCCACTCGCCGTACAGCGACCCCGGCGGGCACGCCGACGTGCTCGCCGCGCTCGGCACCGACCCGGCGGACGTGCACGCCGCCGCCACCGGCCTGATCGCGCACTACCGCGCCGACCGCGACACCCTCGACGATGCCCGGCTGCCGGCGATCGACCTGCGCTGGCTCGAGGCCGTCCTCGGTGCCGGCCTCGACCTGTCGTCCGCGCCGCTCGCCGGCCGCCCGCACGCCGAGCGCGTCGCCGGCTGCTGCCGCGACCACACGCTGCTCGCGGTCGGCCTGCTGCGCGAGCACGGGATCGCGGCGCGGTCCCGCATCGGCTTCGCGCGGTACTTCGCGCCCGGCTTCGCGCACGACCACGTCGTCGTCGAGCGGTGGGACGGGCGCCGGTGGGTGCGCAGCGACCCGGAGCTCGACGCCGCCTTCGGGACGGCGCCGCCCGCCGGCGAGCCGTTCGACCCGTTCGACATGCCGACGGGCCTCGACAGCCCGTTCCCGACCGCCGCCGAGCTGTGGACGGCGCACCGGCGCGACGGCCTCGACCTGCGCGACTACGGCGTCTCGCCGCAGCTCGCCGACCTGCGCGGCCGCGACTTCGTCCGGCACTACGTGCTGCTCGAGGTCGCGCACCGCCGCCGCGACGAGCTGCTGCTGTGGGACGTCTGGGGTGCGGGCCTCGACGCGACCGACGACGAGGCGGACGCGCTCGCGGACGAGGTCGCCGGCCTGCTCCTGCGCGCCGACGCCGACGACTGCGACGCGGAGGAGGAGCTCGCCCGCCGCTACGCCGAGGACCCGCGCCTGCACCCCGGGGCGCGCGTGCGGACCCTGTCGCCGCTCGGCCGCGACGGGTGGACGGACCTGCGCGCCCGCACGACCGAGTGGGACGCCTGACGCCTGCCGCGTGACGCGCGCCGTGGTGCACCCTGGTCCCGTGCGCCCCTTCCGCCGTCCCGCGCCCGTGCCCGCGCACGTGGGCGCCGGGTTCCTCGCCGCCGAGGCACCCGCCCTGCAGCGCTCGTTCCGCGCGGCGCTGCACCCGTCCGAGCGCGCCGCACGGCATCCGGTGCCCGCCCGCGTCGAGGTGACGCGCGGCGCTGACGGGCGTGTCGTCCTGGCGTGGCGCAACGTGCTGGTCGGCTTCGTGCCGGAGTCCCACCTGGCCCTGCTCGCCGCGCAGGTCGACGCCGCCCTGCCGGCGACGCTCGAGGCCGACGGGGCCGTGCACCCGTCCGGCGACGTGTGGCGGCTGTGGGTCGGCCCGACGCCCGCGGACGGCTTCCCGCCGGCGCCACCGGACCTCGACACGCTGCCCGCACCGCGGGACACGATCCTCGGCGTCCCGCTGCGCCGCCCCGACGAGCTCTGAGCGGGTGCCTCCCCGGCGTCCCGCGGGAGCCGAGGTGCGCCGACATGCCGTCTGTGGGACGCCGTGACACCGTGGGGCGATGAAGTCGATCCTCACCGTCGTCGTCGTGCTCGCGCTCCTCTGGCTCGCCCTGTCGATCCTGGGCGCCGTCGTCGAGGGGCTGCTGTGGCTGACGGTCGTGGGGCTGGTCCTCCTCGCCGCCACGGTCGTCTACGGGTGGGTGAAGAGCAAGGCGCGCTCGCGGTCGTAAGGGTGCGCCGGTGAGGCGCCACGGGGACGAGGCGCTGGGCGGTGTGCGGCGCGCGGGCCGTCCGGCCGGACGTGGCCGACCGCGTGCAGACAGGCGTCCGTGCCCCGCCGCACCGGGCTGCGCTAGCGTCCGCGTGCGTCGCGCGTCCTGCGCGGCGTCGCCATCGGTCGAGAGGATGCGCTCGTGCTCGTGCACCTGCCGGACGGCGCCGCGCTCCCGGCGCCCGGGGCGGTGGCGACGTACCTCGTGCGGCGCGCGGCGCTGCACGACAGCCGGTTGTGAGGCCCGATGACCTTCCGCGCCGACTACGTCCACGACGAGGACGAGGGCTGGGCGGCGCTCGTCCTGCACGACGAGGCGACCGGCGTGACGTTCGAGGTGCAGCGCACCCTCGCGCCCGACGAGCAGGACGAGCGGCTGGGGACCGACACCTACTGCCTCGTGGTCGACGGCGGCGCGTCCGTGTACGGCGGCCTCCACCGCTGGGAGATCCTGCCGCAGGCCGTCCTCGCGCTCCGCCTGACGCAGGACGCCGCCACGACGCTCGGCGTCGCGGCGGAGCTGCGGCTGCCGCTGCACGAGGACGCCCCGCCGGTGGTCGCGCGAGCGCTCGGACGACTGGTCCGCCGCACGCTCTGGGACGACCTGGCCGACCGCCGCCGGGCGCTCGCGCTGCCGATGGTCCCGCTGCGCCGCGACGGCCGCCGGGTGCGCACGGGGGGCGACGTCGGCGACTGGGCCGCGAGGCCCGACGCCGTGGGCGTCGGTCCGGACGGCGAGGTCGTCGAGGTCCGGCGCGACGCCTCGGACCACCGACGATCGGCGGTGTGGCGGACGGGCGACGCGGCGCCACCGGTCGTCCTCGTGGGTGCGCTCCGTGCGTCCTGGGTCCAGCCGCTGCCCCAGGGACGCGTGCTGCTGGTCGGGGCGGGTGACGACCCCGACGTCGACGCGGAGGTCTGGGACGCCGACGGGCGACGGGTGGCTGCGGGACGCCTCGGCGGTGCGCGCGCGCACGTCCTGGCGACGCCGTCGGGCGCCACGTGGATCGGCTACGGCGACGAGGCGGGCAGTGCGCTGGGGCTGCACAAGCTCGTCCGCGTCGGCGCGGACCTCGCGCCGCAGTGGGTCCACCCGCTCCCGGTCGACGCGTCGCACCTGCCCGACGTCTTCGACGTGTACGCGCTGAACGTCGTCGGCGAGGCCGCGTACTGCTACGCGTACACCTCGTTCCACCTGGTGCGCGTCGAGGGTGACACGGTCGCCGACCTCGGCCCCGTCGACGTCGTCGGGGCGCGTGCGGTGCTGCTCGACGGAGCACGCGGTGCCCTCGTCGGCGGGTACCGCGGACGGCACGACGTCGTGACGCCGTTCGAGATCACACCCGACGGCGTGCGCACGTACGACCCCGTCGGCCGCCTGGTGGACCTCGACGGTGGTGACGTGCGGGACCTGCGGCTCGTGGCACGCGGCGACCACCTCTACGCGCTCCACCGGGACGGGCGCCGGCGGGTCGTGACGCTCGAGCAGCTCCTCGACGGGCGCCGGGTCTGACGGGACGGTCGGCGTCAGCGACGCCGGCGCTGCACGTGCTCGACGAGCCGCAGCGGCTCCGGTCCGACACGCAGCAGGTGGCCGAGGAACGGCGCGAACGCCTCCCCGGTCACGGTCGACTCGACGGCGGTGCCGTCGACGTCCAGGCTCACGACGGCCGGTACGTCCGGGTGCAGGAGCAGCAGGCCGTCGCTCGTCCACGTGCGCATCGCGGGCAGGACGGCCTCGACGACGTGCGCGGGCCGGACGAGCGCCCAGCCGGCATCGGGCGCGTCGTGGAGGCGCACGAGGAGCTCCGCCGGCTGCTGGAGGCCGGACGCGCCGCCGCGCACAGCCGCGATCAGTGACGCCCGATCCGGCCGGCGTTGGATCCGGCGGTGCGGGGACGACCCGAGGGCCGTCGCGCGCGCATCGTGCCGGCGTGACGCGTCGTGGTCGCACCAGCGGGCGTCCAGGGCGGCGCCGGCGCCGGCGAACCGCTCACGCAGGTCCGAGCGGGCGGCCTCGGCGCGGCGGGTCCACAGCGCCCGCTGCAGCGGGGTGGGTGTGGGCCGCTCGGTCACGGCGTCTCGGGTCTCTGCGCCGGGTCGTCCGACCGGCCTCAGACGGTCGCGACGGGACGCTGCCCCGCGCCCGCCAGCGCGTGCTCCGCCGCCGCGAGCGCGTGCACGCGTGCGGAGTCGATCAGCGGCACCGGCCCGCCCGCGGCCGGCAGCGCCAGCTCCAGCTCGGTGCACGCGAGGACGACCGCGTCGGCGCCGGCGGACCGCAGGTCGTCGACGACGGCGAGCAGCCGCGCGCGGGACTCCTCGGTGACCAGGCCCTGCGTGAGCTCGTCGAAGATGATCCGGTCGACCTCCTCCTGCGCGGCGGCGTCGGGGACGAGCGCCCCGATGCCGTGGCGCGCGAGGCGGTCGGCGTAGAACGGCTCGGCCATCACCCAGCGGGTGCCCATGATCCCGAGCGTGCGGTGCCCGGCGGCCGTGGCCACGTCCGCGACGGCGTCGGCGATGTGCAGCAGCGGGACGTCGATCGCCGCCTCGACCGTGCCGGCGACCTTGTGCATGAGGTTCGTCGCGATCAGGACGGCGTCGGCCCCCGCCGCCTCGAGCCGGCGCCCGGCCGCGGCGAGGACCTCGCCGGCGCCCGCCCAGTCGTCCGCGAGCTGCAGCTCGCGGACCTCGGCGAAGTCGAGCGACTCCAGCAGCACGTGCGCGCTGTGGTGTCCACCGAGGCGCTCCTGCACCGCGGTGTTGAGGACGCGGTAGTACTCCGCGGTCGAGTACCAGCTCATGCCGCCGATGATCCCGAGGGTGCGCATGCGGCCACCCTAGGGACGCCGCCTGGACGGCGACAGGGGGCATCCTGGACGTCGGCTGGACGCCGCTCGCCCTCAGCGCAGCCCGACGCGCCGCAGGAAGTCGTTCGCGAACCGGCCCTCCGGGTCGTGCCGCTCGAGCAGCGCGCGGGCGTCGTCCCACCGCGGGTACAGGTCCTGCCACGTGCGGCCGGTGCCCGGGCCGGAGAACAGCTTGCCCCAGTGCGGGCGGGCGGCGAACGGCGCCAGCGCCTCCTCGATGACGGGCAGCGCCGCGTCGACCTCGGCGCGCAGCGGCTTCCACGTGAAGTGCAGCCCGACGCGGTCCCCGCCGTGCGCGGTCGACAGCCACAGGTCGTCGCCGGCGATGGAGCGGATCTCACTGACGAGCAGCAGCGGGGTGACGAGGTCGCGGAGCCCGCGCAGTGCCTCGATCGCCGCGACGGCGTGCTCGCGCGGGACCAGCCACTCGGACTGCAGCTCGGCGCCGGCGCTGGGGGTGAACTCGAGCCGGAAGTGGGGGAGGCGCTCGTGCCACGGCCCGGGCACGCCGCCCTGCTCGGTGCACGCGGCGGGGTCCTGCCCGGGCACGGGGTGCATCGGGCGGTCGGCGGGCCGTGCGCCGGCCAGCTCGGGGCCGGGCGCCCGGACGCCCGCGTCGACGCGGTGCTTGCGCCACACCTGCTGGACGGCGTCGCCCGTCCAGTCGGTGAAGAGGCTGACCGACCACGCCGAGCCCATGAGGTCGTCGAACCGCTCCAGCGCCGTCGACCACGGCAGGTCGACGAGCACCTCCTGGGCGACGTCGAACGTCGGCTCGACCGCCAGCGTCACGCGCGTCACGACGCCCAGCCCACCCAGCGCGACGACCGAGCCGGCCAGCTCCGGGTCGTCGGCCTCCAGCGTGCGGACCGTCCCGTCCGCGCCGACGACCTCGAGCCCGCGCACCGCCGCCGACAGGTTGGACGCGCGGTCGCCGGACCCGTGCGTGGCGGTCGCCACCGTGCCCGCGACCGCGATGTGCGGCAGCGACGCCATGGTGTGCAGGGCCCAGCCCTGCGCGTGCAGGTCCCGGGCGAGCTCGCCGTAGCGCACGCCGGCGCCGACGGTGACGGTGCGGGCGTCGGGGTCGACGGTCGTCGGCACGTCGAGCCGGTCCAGCGCGACGAGCGTGCCGGGGCCGTCGGCGAGGTCGTGGAACGAGTGGCGCGAGCCGAGCGCGCGCACGTGCCGGGCGCCGGCGACGACCGCGGCGACCTCCTCGACCGTCGTCGGGCGCACCACGGGGCCGCCGCGGAACGTGTGGCTGCCGGCCCAGGTGGTCAGGGTGTCGGTCATGTCGAGCCTCCTCGCTCGTCGGTGCTGCTCGTCGGGTGGTCGGTGGGGCGCGCGGCGGGACGTCAGCCGGTGCGCGCGGGGGCGGTGACGAAGACGTCGAACAGCTCGGGCGTGTGGGCGTGCACGAGGACCATGAACACCACGGCGTCGAACAGCAGGTGCACGACCAGCACGTACGTCAGCGACTTCGTCAGCGAGAACGTGAAGCCCTGGATCAGCGCGAACGGGATCGTCAGCAGGGGCCCCCACTCGCGGTAGCCGAGCTCCCACAGGAACGACACGAACACGGTGGCCTGGAGGAGGTTCGCGGCCCACAGCGGGAAGTGGCGCAGCAGCAGGGCGAACACGGTGCAGACGAAGAACAGCTCGTCCCACGTGCCCACGGCGTTGACGCCCACGAACAGGCGCGCGATCTCCTGCCCCTCGATGACCGTCGGCCAGTTGCGGTACGCGCCGGACGACAGGAAGTAGAACGGCAGGATCAGGTACCCGGCCGTCTGCACGCCGATGAGGTAGGCCCACTGCGTGCGCGTCCACCGCTTCCCGGTCCGCCACGGGAACCGGATGACGTGGTCGCCGAGCACGTACCGCGACAGCACGTACGGGACGATCACGGCCAGCGCCAGGGCGATCGTGAACCGCACCATGCCGGCGTCGGACAGGTCCGCCGCCAGGGGGATCGTGCTGACGATGCCCATACCGGCCGCGATGATCAGCAGGTCGCGGCCCAGCACGCGGTCGGCCGCCCAGCCGAGGACCACGCCGAGCAGCAGCGGCACGTACGCGAGCGGGCGCACGTGCAGTGCGAACATGAGCACCGCCGACCCGCACACGAGCACCGCGGCGACGCCCCGCCAGACCGGCGGCAGGAGGGCGGCGGCGCGCTCGGTCACGGCGTCGGTGGTCGGGGTCACCCGCACACGATGCCAGGCGCGACCGGGTGACGCCGCACGGGCTCCGCCGGACATGTCCGGTGCCTGCCCTACGCTGACCGGCGTGGACGAGCCCGACGACGCCCTCGCGGCCGCACCGCACCTGCGCCGCTTCCACGAGCTGCACCCCGAGGTGCCCCTCGTGGTGCTGCCTCCCGAGCGGACCGCGCCCCCCGAGCCGTCGGTCCCCGACGACGTGCTCGGCGCCGAGCGGGAGAGCACGGACGGCACGCTCGCCACGCTGCTCGACGCGGTGGGTCCCGACGCGGCCCGGGCGGTCGTGCGCACCGTGTGGCGCGCCGGTCGGGTGGACGACACGGTCGTCCCAGTCGCCGAGGCGCGTCTGCCGCTCGGCGAGGCGGGCCCCGGCACGGTGGCCGGCCCGCTCACGGCGGCCCTCGAGCGCGGCGGCTGGACGCTGCGCAGCGGGCGGTCGGGAGCGGCCCGCTACCTCGAGGGCGCGCGCGGCGAGCGGTCCGTGCGGGTCGTCACCGTGGAGGACGTCGTCGTGGTGACCGTGCGCGGCCGGGCGCTGCCCGTGGCGACCGCCACGCAGCACCGCCTTATGGGTGTGGTGGAGGAGGAGTCGTGAGCGGCCGGTACGAGGTGCGGCCCGACGTGCTGTCGCGCTCCGCGCAGCAGTGGCGGGACCAGGCGGCGCGTGCGCGGACGGCGGGCGACCGGATCGCGGACGTCTCGACCGCCGGGTTCTCCCCGCGCGTCGCGTCCGCCGCGTCGTCCTGGGCGGCGACGTGGGGCGGCACGGTCCGCACGATCGCGTCCGGCGCGGACACGGTCGGCGAGGAGCTGCTCGCGGCCGCGATCGCGTACGGCACCGTCGACCAGCAGGCCCACGACCGCTTCGACACCTGGCTGGACGGTGCGCCGTGACGACGATCCCCGTGCCCCCGACGGTCGACGCGATCCCCGAGGTCGAGGGCGACCCCGCGCAGGTGCGCGTGTTCGTGGACGACCTGCTCGCCTCCGCCGTGAACGTCGACGACCTCGACACGTTCGCCCGCGACTCCGCGACGCTCGAGGGCTGGACCGGTGACGCCGCCGACGCCTACGGGCGGCACGTGCGCGGCACCGCCGCGGACGCGGACGCCGTCTCCGCCGCCGTCCGTCGCGTCGCCCGGGCCGGCGAGGAGTACGCCGAGGCGCTCACCGGGCTCGAGGCCCGCCGCGAGACGCTCGACGGCGACCGCACCGGCTACCACGCCGCCCGCGCGGACCTGCTGGCCGACATCCGTGCCGCGACGGACGCCGACGAGGCGGTCGTCCGCGACCTGCAGGACCGTGCGGCGGGCCTGGCGACGCGCCGGCAGACCCTCGTCGAGGACGTCGACCGGCTGGCCCGCGACGTGACGACGGCCGAGCAGTCGATGCTCGACGCGCTGACGTCGTTCTCGACCCTCGACAAGGCCCGCGCCGCCGTGACCGGCGGGCGGGACGTCGCCGACGCGGCGCTGGGCCGCCCGGGCTCGCCGTCCTCGGGCGGCTCCCCGGAGGAGGTCGCCGCGTGGTGGGACGGCCTCTCCGAGGAGGAGCAGCTCGCCGTGCTGGCCGCGCACCCGGAGGTCGTCGGCAGCGCCGACGGCATCCCCGCGACCGTGCGCGACCGCGCCAACCGGCTGCTGCTCGAGACCGACCTCGACGCGCTCGAGCTGCGCGAGGAGCGCGGGGAGGTCCTGCCGGCGGACGACCGCGCGGCGCTCGAGAACGGCCGGGCGGCGCGCGCCGCGCTCACCGCCGGGGCACAGGAGGTCGACCCCGTCACGGGCGAGGCGATGGTCCCGCTGCTGCACCTGTACGACGCGCGGGCGTTCGGCGGGGACGGGCGGGTGGCGATCGCGTTCGGCGACCCGGACACCGCCGACCACGTGTCGGTGATGGTGCCCGGGCTGACGAGCAACGGCACCAAGGCCGAGGGCAACGCCGACGCCGCGTTCCACATCTACGAGTCCGCCCGCTACTCCGACCCGGATTCGACCGTCGCGTCGATCATGTGGATCGGCTACGACGCGCCCAGCGACTGGGACTCGCTCACGGTCGCACAGGAGGCGCGCGCGACCGAGGGCGGCGAGCGGCTCGCCCGCTACGTCGAGGGCCTGCGCGCGTCGCGCGAGGGCAGCCCCGCGCACCTCACGGTCGTGGGCCACTCCTACGGCTCGACGACCACCGCGCACGCGGCGAGCGACCACGGCCTCGCCGCCGACGACATCGTGCTCGTCGGCAGCCCGGGCGCGGGCGGCGGCGTCGACCACGCCTCCGACCTCGGCGTCGGCGCCGACCACGTGTGGTCGGGCAACAACAGCCACGACCCCGTGGCGATGCTCGCCGACAACGGCTGGGTCGGCGGCGGAACGCTCGGCGGCGCCGGCATGGGCAACGACGTGGCCGAGGACGACTTCGGCGCGAACCGGTTCCGTGCCGAGTCGACGACGCGCGGGACCGGCTGGGACCCGTTCGCCGACCACACGAAGTACTTCGACCAGGGCACCGAGTCGATCTTCAACATCGGGCAGATCGTGGTCGGCGACTACGACGAGGTGCTGCGCGCCGAGCACACGTACGACCCGTGGTGGTGGGACCCGGTCGACCCGGAGCGCGACCGCGAGCCGACCACGCAGGGCGACCGGGAGCCGGAGTGGTGAGGCACCGCACGGTCGCGCTGCTCGCCGTGCTGCTCGCGCCGGTGGTGCTCGGCGCGTGCACGCCGGCGGCGAGCGTCGAGGAGCACGAGCGCAGCCGCGAGGAGGTGCGCGCGGTGGCCGCCGAGGTGATCCCCGCGCTCGCGGACGCGCTCGGCGGCGAGGTGCGCTGGGCACGCGGGGAGTACGAGGCGTACGGCCTCAAGAACGACCTGACCCTGGCGTACCAGGCCGACGCCGACATCACCGTGGTGACGACGCGCGACGACGTGGCCACCGCGGTCGCGGACCTGGACTGGACCGTGGACGACGATGCCGGCGGCGGCGCGTCGGTGGTGGGCGAGCGGGGCGACCTGACGCTGCGGGCGACCGTGCGCGAGGACCACCTGCAGCTGTCCGTGGACGGCCCGCGCCTGGGCATCGGGGACGAGCGGCCGGAGCGGAACGGGCAGGAGAGTCTCGGCCTGCCCTACCCGACGTTCGTGCCGTACGAGTCGCCCGGGGCCACCCCGCTGCCGTCCGGCGACGCCGAGGGCTGACCCGGGTTCAGACGGCCGCCAGCGCGCGGACGGAGTCGATCGTGTCCGCCTGGTAGGACTCGGTCGGCGACGCCAGCACCTCGCCGATCGTGCCCGTGCACGTCATGCGGACGTGCGGTCGAGGACGAGGGTCACGGACGTGCAGCCTGCTCCAGGAGGCGCAGCAGACCGATCGCGTGGCTCAGGGCATGCCACGCCGGGAACGCGTCCCCGTCGGCGAGCGAGCGACGGACCTCTTCCAGGTCGTCGCTGATCCGGCCGACCGTGTGCTCACGCGGGTCGTGCGAGAGGTCGAACGACGTGCCGACCGGGAGGTGCCAGTAGTGGTCGTGCTCGACCGCCACCTCGGGACCCACCTCCGCCACGAAGGCGTCCAGCGCGAGACGGAGGGCGGTGCGGAGCTCTGCGACGCGAAGGACGTCGTACGACATGCGCTGAGCCTCGCAGACGTCATCAGCCCGGGCCCGCCAAGGACCGGACGGCGTCGATCGTGTCCGCCTCGGACGCCGGCTTGTCGTCGCGGTACCGCAGCACGCGTGCGAACCGGAGCGCGAGGCCGCCTGGGTAGCGGGTGGACCGCTGCAGGCCGTCGAACGCGATCTCGACCACCTGCTCGGGACGCACGACGACGCCCCACGGCTCGCGCCGCTCCTCGAGGGCGAGGAACCGCTCGGTCTGCCACGCCAGCATCTCGTCGGTCATGCCCTTGAACGTCTTGCCGAGCATGACGAAGCCGCCCTCGGGGTCGCGCGCGCCGAGGTGGATGTTCGACAGCGTCCCGGACCGGCGGCCGGAGCCCCACTCGACGGCGAGGACGACGAGGTCGAGCGTGTGCCGCGGCTTGACCTTGACCCACGCGGCGCCGCGCCGGCCGGCCTCGTAGGGCGCGTCGGACGCCTTGACGACGACGCCCTCCTGCCCGTCGGCGACGACGGCGCGGAAGTGCTCGGTCGCCACGGCGGGGTCCCGCGTGACGACGCGGCGGACGACGTGCGGCGCCGCGACCTGGTCGAGCACCGCCAGCCGCTCGCGCAGCGGGGCGTCGAGGAGGTCGCGGCCGTCGACGTGCAGCAGGTCGAAGAAGAACGGGGTCAGCGTCGCGGACGACGCGAGCTCGGCGTCCCGGGTGGCGCTGCGGGACGCGGTCTCCTGGAACGGCCGGGGCCGGCCGGCCTCGTCGAGGGTGAGCGCCTCGCCGTCGAGGACGAGCCGCTGCGCCGGCAGCAGGCGGACGGCGTCGACGATCTCCGGCACGCGCGCGGTGATGTCGTCGAGGCTGCGCGTGTAGACGCGGACGTCGTCGCCGTCGCGGTGCACCTGGATGCGGATGCCGTCGAGCTTGGTGTCGACGACGACGTCACCGGCCGGGCCCTCACCGGTGCCCGCGAGCCCGGCGAGCGCCGTCGGCACGTCGGGCGCGGACTGCGCGAGCATCGGCCGCACGGGCCGCCCGACGGTGAGCGTGAACGCGTCGAGGGCGGTGGTGGCGTCCTCGGCGGACGCGGCGCCGAGCGCGGCGACCGCGACGGCCTCCGTCTCGCCCGCGAGCATCGCCGCCCGCCGCACGGTCGCTGCCGGGACGCCCGCGGCCTCCGCGACCGCGTCGAGCAGCAGCGCGTCGAGCGCGCCCTGCCGCAGCTCGCCGGTCACGAGCCCGCGCAGCAGCCGCTGCTCGTCCTCGGTCGCGGCGCCGAACAGCTCCGCCGCGGCGGCGGTCCGCGCGCCGGCGGACCCGGGCCCGGACATCTCCGCCATCGCGGCGAACGCGGCGTCCACCTCCGTCACGGTGAGGGACGGCGCATCCGCGGGCACCGGCAGCGACGTCAGCGACCGCCACCCCAGCCCGGTCCGCCGCTGCCGCAGCTCGCCACCGAGGTACCGGGACACGATCGCCACGTCCTCCGGCCCGTCGGCGGCGGCCCGCCGCAGCACGTCCACCAGCACGGCCCGCTTGGCGAGGCGCGAGCGCGTCGCGGCGACGGCGGTGGACGCGGCGGCGACGTCGGCGAGCAGCATGCCGCTCATCCTGTCCGCCGCCACCGACACCCGCACGGGGGTCCGCCTCGCGGCGCGGGACGTGCGGCCGCACGACGGGCGTGGCTACCGGCCGAGGCGTCGCCAGAAGCGCCAGGGACGGAGGTGTCGGTCGACCGCCCGCTCGTAGGCTCCGACCGGAGAGGTCCAGCGGGTCGGCGTCAGCGGGACGTCCCCGAGCAGCTCCTGCACGGAGAAGACCTGGTCGATCAGCCCCGGCCGCCGGCGACCGACGATCTCCCGGCCCTCGTCCGTCAGCCCGAGGACGGGACCGGGGTCGACGACGAGGAGCCCGGAGCCCACGAGCCGGCCCACCGCAGCGTCGAACTGGTCGTCACCGAGGACGGTGTGCCCCATCGCGTCGATCACGCTCACTGCCTCGTGCAGGTGCAGACGAGGGATCATCGCGGCCGCGCTGAGGACGAGCGCGTCGTCGTAGGTCCAGCCGTCGGCCATGCTGCGGAGCGTAGGGCTCGTGACGGGCGTGCGAGCATCACGACGTCACGAGTCGGAGGAGGTGACCGGTGGAGCGGCCCGCCGTGCGTCAGGTCGAGTTCCGCGTGGTGCGCGATGTGGGTCGTCCGGACGAGGTGGTGCCGCTCGTGGACGGCGCACGCCTCGACGAGCTGGTCGGACGGTACGAACGAACGCGGGGGTACGAGCCGGCCGGCGGGTACGGCGGGCTCGTGCCGGCCTACGGGAACCTCGGCGACCTCGCGGACCACCTGGGCGGCGGCACGCGTCGCTGGTGGTCGCGGGACCGGCACGTCGCGCTCCTCGCGTGCGACTGCGGCGAGGTGGGCTGCTGGCCCCTGGAGGCGGAGGTCGTCGTGACGGACGACCGCGTGACGTGGTCGGGCTTCCGCCAGCCGCACCGCCCGGCGTGGGACTACGACGGCTTCGGGCCGTTCACCTTCGCGCGTGACCAGTACGACGCCGCCGCCGTGGTGGCGGCTGAGCGCGTCCACGGCGGCGGGTGACCGGACGTCCTGGCGGGTCGGCGACCACGGGGACGCGACCGCGCACCGGTACGAGAGCGACCGCGGATCCGGGCGCCCCTGGTGCCGCCCGTCGACATGCGGACGCCTCGACGGACGGCCCGTACCGGGCGCGGCCGTCGGGCACACTGCCGACATGCCTCTGCGCACCACGGACGGCGACGACGAGCTCGTCGTCGCGGGTTTCGTCGTCTCCGTCCCGACCGCGCCGCCCCCGGGCGTCGAGGGCGTCGCCCCCGACTGCTTCGTCACCGTCAGCCCGCACCTCCACGACGCGCCGACGCCTGAGTGGTGGGACTGGTTCACCGAGCCGGCCGAGGCGGAGGCGTGCCGTGCGTCGGCAGGCCCGCAGGGCCGCGTCCTGACGGTCGCGATGCGGCGTGGCGACGCGGACACGCTGATGCGCGAGCACGGTGGTGCGGCGCAGCCGTACTACGCGCTCCTGCGCGACGGCGTCCCGGCGGCGCACGGCGCAGTCGTGCTCGGTCATGAGGTCGTGGGCGTGGAGGCCTTCAGCTTCCACTCGTGGCACTGCTACGGCTACGCGGCGCAGGTGCGCGTGACCCTGGGGGTGGAGGTCAACGACCTCGGCCTTCTCGACCGCTACGACGACGCTGTCCGCGTGCGCGACTGGATGCTCGCGCGTCCTCCGACGGAGCAGCCTCCGCCCGTCCCATGGATCGTCCTCACGCTCGTGGAGGGCACGGCGGCGTTTGTCGAACCCGGCGAGTGACGTGACGAGGGCCCGCCCCGCGTGCTGCGGGACGGGCCCTCGTCAGGTGGTGCGGTGCGTCAGGCCGTCGGCACCGGGCAGGCGACGCCCGTCGAGTTGACCGGGCAGTAGCCGCCCGGGTTCTTCTGCAGGTACTGCTGGTGGTACCCCTCGGCGTAGTAGAACGGGCCGGCGTCCTCGGCCGACCGGATCTCCGTCGTGATGTCGCCGTAGCCGTTCGCCTTGAGGCGCGGGCCGTACTCGGCGGCGGTGGCGCGGGCGGCCTCGCCCTGCTCGGGCGTCGTGAAGAAGACCGCGGAGCGGTACTGCGTGCCCACGTCGTTGCCCTGGCGGAAGCCCTGGGTGGGGTCGTGCTCCTCCCAGAAGTGCCGCATGAGGTCGACGTCGGACAGCTGCGCCGGGTCGTACGCGACCATCACCGTCTCGGTGTGGCCGGTGCGGGCCGTGCACGTCTCCTCGTACGTCGGGTACGGCGTGAAGCCGCCCATGTACCCGACGGCGGTGGTGACGACGCCGGGCAGCTGCCACGCCTCCTTCTCGGCGCCCCAGAAGCACCCGGACGCCAGGTAGAGCACGCGGGTGCCCTCCGGCCACGGGCCCTGCAGGGGCGTGCCCAGCACGGTGTGCGTCTCGGGGATCGCGTACGGGTAGCCGTCGCGGCCCTTCATCGCCGTCTCCGGCGTCACCATCTGCGTGCGCGTCGAGCTGCCGAGCAGCGTCTCGAACAACGAGGCCATGAGCGTCTCTCCTTCTCCCCAGGTGTCCGCCACGTAGAACCCGCACGGGCCCGCGCGTGTTCCCCCGGGGCCCCGGCGCACGGCCTAGCCTGGACCCGTGACGAGCCACCCCGCCTCCGAGCCCCACGACTGGTCGACCACCGGCTTCTCGACCCGCGCCATCCACGCGGGCCAGGACCCCGAGGCACGGACGGGCGCCGTCGTGCCGCCGATCCACCAGGTGTCGACGTACAAGCAGGACGGCGTCGGCGGCCTGCGCGACGGCTACGAGTACTCGCGGTCGGGCAACCCGACGCGGGACGCCCTCCAGGAGGCGCTCGCCGCCGCGGAGGGCGGTGCGGCGGCGTTCGCGTTCGCGTCGGGCCTCGCGGCGGAGGACACGCTGCTCCGCTCGGTGCTGCGGCCCGGCGACCACATGGTGATCGGGAACGACGCGTACGGCGGCACCTACCGGCTCATCGCGCGCGTCCTCGAGCCGTGGGGGATCGAGCACACGCCGGTCGACATGCTCGACCCCGACGCGGTGCTCGCGGCGATCCAGCCCGGCCGCACGAAGGTGCTGTGGGCGGAGACGCCGACCAACCCGCTGCTCGGCATCGCGGACGTCGAGGCGATCGCGGTGCACGCGCGCTCGGCCGGCGCCGTGCTCGTCGTCGACAACACGTTCGCGACGCCGTACCTGCAGCAGCCGCTCGCGCTCGGCGCGGACGCGGTCGTGCACTCGACCACCAAGTACATCGGCGGGCACTCGGACGTGGTCGGGGGCGCGGTCGTCGTCGCGGACGGCGCGCAGCTGCCCGCGGGGCTCGAGGGGCCGACGGGCACCACGTCCCTGCGCGACGCCGTCGGCTTCCTGCAGAACGCGTCGGGTGCCGTCGCCGGCCCGTTCGACGCCTGGCTCACGCTGCGCGGCCTCAAGACGCTCGCCGTCCGCATGGACCGGCACCAGGCGAACGCCGAGCGCATCACCCGGTTCCTGCTCGAGCACCCGGGCGTCACCGAGGTGCTCTACCCGGGCCTGCCCGACCACCCCGGCCACGACGTCGCCGCCCGGCAGATGACCGGGTTCGGCGGCATGGTCGCGTTCCGCACGGGCGACGCGGAGAAGTCCGTCGCGGTGTGCGGCCACACGCGGGTGTTCACGCTCGCGGAGTCGCTCGGCGGCGTGGAGTCGCTCATCGAGCACCCGGCCCGCATGACGCACGCGTCCGTGGCGGCCACGGCGCTGGAGGTCCCGGACGACCTCGTGCGCCTGTCGGTGGGCATCGAGGACGTCGACGACCTGCTCGCGGACCTCGCGCAGGCGCTGGAGGCGGCGGGCCTGGGACGCGCGGCGTGACCGACGCCGGTCCCGACGCCCGTCCCGACGCGGCGCCGGCGGCCCCGTCATCCGCGGACGTGCCGTCCGCGCCCGCGTCGCCGTCCGAGCCCGCACCGGCGGCCCCGGCCGTCGTGCTGGCCGACCGCCCGCCGCACCCGGTGCCGCCGTCGGTGCAGGCCGCCGCGTCCTGGTCGTGGCGCGTGCTCGTCATCCTCGCCGCCGTCGCGGCGGGCGTGTGGCTGCTGGCGGTGCTCAAGGTCATCGTCGTCCCGGTCGTCGTCGCGCTGCTGCTCACGGTGCTGCTCTCGCCGCTCGCGACGTTCCTGCAGCGCCGGGCGCGGCTGCCGCGCGGCGCGGCCGCGGGCGTCGCGCTCGTGCTGCTGCTCGGCGTCGTCGGCGGGTTGCTGACGCTCGCCGGGCGCTCGATCGCGCGCGGCATCGTCGACCTGTGGGACCAGGCCCAGGAGGGCGTCGACACGCTGCTCGCGTGGCTCTCGGACGGGCCGCTGCAGCTCGGGTCGTCGGACCTCGACGGGTACGTCGACCAGCTGCAGGACGCGCTCGCGGGCAGCGGCGAGCAGATCGCCACGGGGGCCCTGTCGGTGACGGTGACGGTCGGGCACGTGCTCGCCGGCACGCTCGTCGCCCTGTTCTGCACCCTCTTCTTCCTCATCGACGGCCGGCGCATCTGGGCGTGGGTCGTGGGCCTGCTGCCGCGCGGCTCGCGCGAGAGCGTGCACCAGGCGGGGCGGCGCGGCTGGGTGACGCTGGGCGCGTACACGCGCACGCAGATCCTCGTCGCGGGCGTCGACGCCGTCGGCATCGGGCTCGGTGCCGTCCTGCTGCAGCTGCCGTTGGCGGTGCCGCTCGCGGTGCTCGTGTTCTTCGGCTCGTTCATCCCGTTCGTCGGCGCGATCGTCACGGGCACCATCGCGGTGCTCGTCGCGCTCGTGACGCAGGGCTGGGTGTCGGCGCTGATCATGCTGCTCGTCGTGCTGTTCGTGCAGCAGCTCGAGGGACACGTGCTCCAGCCGTTCCTCATGGGGCACGCGGTGTCCCTGCACCCGGTCGCGGTGCTGCTCGTCGTCGCGTCGGGCTCGTTCGCCGCGGGGATCGTCGGCGCGCTGTTCGCCGTGCCGGTGGCCGCGGTGCTCAACACGGTCGTGCTGTACCTGCACGGGCACGACAAGTTCCCGCAGCTCGGCACGGGGGACCACGTGCCCATCCGGCCGCGCGCGCACCCCGTGCTCGCGCGGGCGCTGGCCGCGGCGGCGGAGGCGGAGTCCGCGACGCAGGCGGAACGGGGCGAGGCGCGCGCCGCGCGGCGCGGTGCCCGCCCGGACGACCCGCCGACGGTGGCGACCACCGGCCCGGACGCGCCGTGATCGGCGCACCCGACGTCCGCGCGGCGGCGGCGCTGCTCGCCGGCGTCGCCGAGCGCACCCCGGTGCAGCGCAGCCGCGCGCTGTCCGAGCTCGTCGGCGCGGACGTGTGGCTCAAGTGCGAGAACCTGCAGCGCGCCGGCTCGTTCAAGATCCGCGGCGCGTATGTGCGGATGTCCCGGCTGTCGCCCGCCGAGAAGGCGCGTGGCGTCGTCGCCGCCAGCGCGGGCAACCACGCGCAGGGCGTGGCGCTCGCGGCACGACTGCTCGGGCTCACGTCGGTCGTGTTCATGCCCGTCGACGCGGCCCTGCCGAAGGTCGCCGCGACCCGCGGGTACGGGGCGCACGTCGAGCTCGTCGGCACGTCCGTGGACGAGGCCCTCGTGCACGCGCGCGAGCACGCCGAGCGCACGGGCGCCGTCCTCATCCACCCCTTCGACCACCCCGACGTCGACGCCGGGCAGGGCACGGTCGCGCTCGAGGTGCTCGAGCAGGTGCCCGACGTGGGCACGCTCGTCGTCCCCGTCGGCGGCGGCGGGCTCGCGGCCGGCATCGCGGCGGCCCTCGACGACCGGACCGACGTGCGCGTCGTCGGCGTGCAGGCCGCGGGCGCCGCCGCCTACCCCGCGTCCCTCGCAGCGGGGCACCCGGTGCGGGTGCCCGAGCTGCGGACGATGGCCGACGGCATCGCCGTCGGCACGCCCGGCGCGGTGCCGTTCGAGCTGCTCGCGCACCACGACGTCCCGGTGCGGACGGTGTCGGAGGAGGACCTCTCGCGCGCGCTGCTGCTCGTCGCGGAGCGCGCCAAGCTCGTCGTCGAGCCGTCCGGCGCGGCAGCCGTCGCGGCCCTCATGGCGGACCCGACGGGCCTCGTCCGGGACGGGCGTCCCGTCGTGTGCGTGCTGTCCGGCGGCAACATCGACCCGCTCGTGCTGCTGCGCGTCGTCCGGCACGGCCTCGCGTCGGCGGGCCGCTACCTGCACGTGCACGTCCGCGTCGAGGACGCCCCCGGCGCGCTCGCCGGCCTGCTGCGCGACCTCGCTGCCATGGGCGGCAACGTCATGCACGTCGCGCACACGCGCACGGGCGGCGACCTCGCGTTCAGCGAGGTCGCGGTGGACCTGCAGATCGAGACCAAGGGCCCCGAGCACTGCGGCGACCTGCTCGCCGGGCTGCGCGCCGCCGGCTACCGCGTCGGCGACGCCTGACCTCGGCCCGCGCCGAGCCCGCCGGGACCGGCCCGGGCACGCCGACGGCGCCGCACCCCGAGGGGG